>NZ_JBHXLV010000040.1:0-40264 GCF_042721685.1 Streptomyces sp. NPDC058459
GGCTCCACACCTACAATCACCACCGCGGACACACCGCCCTCGCAGGCAAACCACCCGCCAGCCGCGTCCCCAACCTCACAGGGCAATACAGCTAGACGCCATGAGTGAAGGCACGGTACTCCCGGGCCACCAGCTCCACTTCGTGGGAGTGCCTGTGGAGGTACTGCCCGATCGAGACGATCTCGCCATCAGCCTCAATGCTCGCGTACGCCTGTGCGTACCCGCGTGGGTCCGTATCGGAGGAGTAGACGCGAGGACTCTGCTCTCGATGTATCCAGATGCGGTGCTCGTCCTCTACCGTCGCCCCGGACCCAACGGGTCCGATCTTCTCCAGGAGCACGTAGTGCAGGCCAAGGAGGTCCAATAGCTCTCGGTCTCGTGCCCACACGGTCCCCCCGTACATGTTGCTGATCAAGAACAGCGGGTCTCGGTACACGAGCCGTACCGCATCGGGGAGCGACATGCCTCGGCCGTTCCAGCACAGGACGCCGCGCACCAAGTGCCGCAGCCCTTGGCGGGGTACTGCTTCCCCCATGACCATAGGCAGGAGTTTCTCCATGCGGTCCGGCCACCCATGGATGATTGCTTGCAAAAGGTCACAGGGGTTGTAGACGTGCAATCCGACGTCTCCCTCGCCGACCTTCGGGCCCACCTCGTCGAGCCAGCCGTCCACAAGTGACTCCCACTCGTGGTTGCCGGCGAAACTCTGCCGAGCCTCCTGCCTGAATGCCTTCCAACGGCTGGCAACCTGCGGGCTGGCGGTGCCTGTGTACAAGACCTGACTGTCGCCTCGCTCATCCCCGGTCAGGAAGCGGAACAGGTCTTGCTGCTCGAACGCGGCGGTGTTGTCGTAGGCTCCTGTGCCTCGGAAGCCTTGGATGGACCAGTTGGGGTCGTCACGGAGATTCTTCAACAGTCCTGGCCGTGCAGACTCCATGTTCATTCCGCGCAGCCTGCTGCGCGCAAGGCGGTTACAGAGCTCGCAGAGGGCCAGGTACTCGGCTTGGTGCTCTTCGGCGAACGGCTCTGGCCCGTCGTAACCACCCAGGAGATCCGCTGCGGCGAGCTCTTCGTTCACCCGGCCCACCGCTAGGTACAGGCCGAAAGGCGCAGGAATGTAGTGCTTCTCCGCTACGCGGTCTAGATCCGCCGCCAGCAGGTCGAGCGCCCCCAACTCGTCCGCGACCTTGCTGATGATCCTCCAGCCCTGCTCACGCTGTTCCTCCGTGGCGAAGAAGAACAGGTTGTGGATGGGGGTGATGCGGGGTTCGAACGCCCGGGGCAGGAGCTCTACCCGCTCAGTCCCGATGAGGGTGCCGTCGCTGTCCAGGAGCAGTTGGTACCCGCGAAGGTCATGACTCCAGTCGCGCGCGGCGTGGCTGACGGCGATCAGGAGCTCCTCCCAGTCGTCCGGCATGGCAACGATCACCGCACGGATGCGGTCCGGCGCGAGGTTCTTCTCCCGGCAGAGAAGCTCGGTGTACTTGTTGACCTCGTGTAGGGCTTGCCGCGCGCTGGACCGGGACCGCTTCAGCTCGATGACCACCCACATCTGATGACGATCACGGGCCAGGATGTCGATGCTTCCCCTGGTGCCGTGTGCATTGGGCAGCGAGTACTCCTCGAACTGAACCGGCCGGAGCCCAGGCTCGATCAGCTCCAGGTTCTGTACGAGCGCATTGCGGAGAACGTTTTCGAGAGGCGGTCGCATGGCCGAAGGCTAAACCGGAGCACTGACAAGGGCCCTGGGGTGGGGCACAGTTGGCGAGTCTCCTGCACCCCATGATCACCCTGCCGAGGGTGATCTCCCCTTCCAGTTACCCGTTCTCTCTGCTGCCTGGCTCCGCTTCGTCAGACAGCTGGCGATCTGCCTTGGCCTGCTCCAGCGTCTCGGCAATCGCAGCGAACTCCGAGAGGGCAGCCTGGAGGTCCTCGACGATCTCGGCTGCCAGAACCTCAGGAGCAGGAAGACTGTCAACATCGTCGAGGCTCGGGTCACGCAGCCAGGTGATGTCGAGGTTCGCCTTGTCGCGGGCAACCAGCTCGTCGTAGGTGAACGGCTTGAAGCGCTCGGTCTCGACTCGCTTTGCACGATCCTCGTCCGGCTTGAAGCATTGCACGAAGTCTTCGAGGTGGGACCTAGTGAGCGGGTTCTGCTTCAGAGTGAAGTGCTGGGTCGTGCGGAAGTCGTAAACCCAGAGCTTCTGTGTCCAGGGCTGGTTGGGGCGGGCCGGCTTGCGGTCGAAGAACAGTACGTTGGCCTTGACGCCACCAGCGTAGAAGATTCCGGTGGGCAGGCGCAGCAGAGTGTGGACGTCGTACTCGTTCAACAGGCGGCGGCGGATAGTCTCGCCAGCGCCTCCCTCGAAGAGCACGTTGTCCGGAACGACGACGGCCGCACGTCCGTGGATCTCCAGGAGCGAGGCAATGTGCTGTACGAAGTTGAGCTGCTTGTTGGTCGTCGTTACCCAGAAGTCGCGCCGTTCGTACGCGATAGCCTCGCGTGCGGCCGATCCATCGTCGCCATAGACGGTGATGGAAGACTTCTTGCCGAACGGCGGATTGGCGAGGACCAGGCTCGCTCTCTTATCGGGCGGCGCGGCGAGGGCATCGCGGGAACGGACGAGCGCAAGCTTGGTGGGCTGGCCGATGCCGTGAAGGAAGAGATTCATCGCGGCGAGGCGTGCCGTGCCCCGGACAAGCTCGGTACCCCAGATACCGCCGTCGCTCAGGTGCTTCCGTTGCTCGGGCGTGAATCGGCTGCCGTACTCATGAAGGAGGTACTCAGCGGCGGCTAGAAGGAAGCCGCCCGTTCCGCAGGCAGGATCGGTGATTGTGTCGTCTGGTGTCGGGCAGACGCAGTCGATGATGGCCTGGATCAGCGGTCGCGGGGTGAAGTACTGCCCAGCACCCGACTTAATATCCTCGGCGCCTCGGGCCAGCAGTTCCTCGTACGCGTCCCCCTTGATGTCGGTTTTCTGGCCCGACCAGTTCTCTTTGTCGATCAGGTCCTTGACGAGCCGCTTGAGCTTGGCGGGGTCATGGATACGGTTTCGAGCGCCGTTGAAGATCAGGTGGAAGGTGGTCTCCTTCCGCTGGTTCCCGAGGTCCTCTAGAAGCTCGGTGTACGCCACTTCGAGCGCAGCCCCGTCGTTGTTCAACAGCTCGGGCCAGCCCCTGTTCTCCCAGATCGGCCCTTCGGGCATGATCTGCTCCCGGAAGGTCGGCGGCCGTGACTGCGCTTCATGCGCCATCTTGAGGAAGACAAGAAGTGTTAGCTGCTCAACGTAATCGATGGTGGAAACGCCATCATCCCGAAGGACATGGCAGTAGCTCCAGAGCTTGTCGACGAGCCGGCGGGCCTCGGTCGTAGTCACGAGGGGAACTCCATGTCGAGGGTGGGCTGAGTGGCGGAGGCCAGGTCGGGCACAGAGGTGGCTGGGGGCGGCGTCTCCGCCAAGGGGATAGCGTCCCGTCTGTGGCGACCCGCAGGCCGGCGAGGGCTCCGCCTCTGGAGCTGGGTCGTTCTAGCAGCATCGCGATTGCTACGCATCCGAGTGAGGAGTGCCTCGGCTGGTTCCTCTGAGGGGTCCTGAGAAACGAGGCCGCCAGCGAAAGCTTCGGCGAGAAGAGACCGACGGAGGGCAGCCGCCCGCTTTTCGGCGCGCACCAGCGTTTCCTGCAATCGGCCAATCGCGAACACGCGTTCGTTGACCGCCTCCATGACCGCTTCCTGTAGATGCGCGGGCGGGGTAGGGATCCTGACCTCGTTGCGGAACCGCCCTAGACTGACCTTGCGCTGGGCCACCCCCCTGGTGGCAGATTCAATCTGCCTACGCACCAGGGTCGAATTCACCGCCACCACGAGATAATCGACATTCCAGTGCTGAGCTGGACGCAGTCGAATGCAGTCGGCGGTAATGACTGCACCCCGCTCCTCCTTATAGGCGGCAGCATCCCCTGGCGGATCTCCCATTTTAGTAATAAGGAGATCGCCAAACTCGACGGAATGCGCCTCGAGATTTTCTGCCTTACGTTTAGAGATGTGCCGCGTATGTGTAAAATCGGCTGACCGAATGTTGCGTACGAAAACCAGAGGTACGCCAGATTCCGCATAGTCCGACACCTTGAGGTTACTCCCAAACGGCCCAATTGTGATGCTTCCCTGGGAGCCATCAGTCAATTCCGCTGGCGTTCTCCACTGCCAGTCGTTCGCCAGATTTTCGGTCACCGAAGCTGATGAAATCTCCCACTCGTTTGCGATCTGCCCGCTTGCGGCATAGTCCCAAATGGATCGCAGGAGTGTGGTTGCATTAGCTTTAGCGTCAGCGACAAGCTTTGAAGCAACATCTAGTCTCGACAGCTGCTCTTCAAGGGCATGGACGATGCGCTGCTGCTCCTCCAGCGGAGGGACGGGTACCTGCCAAGCGGCGAGCCTCGCAGCTCCAATGTGAAAGATCCCTACCCCGCGCGACTTCTCAACGAAAGCGCCACGTAGCGCTTCACTGCGCAGAAAGTATAGGAGGTAATAAGGGTTGACGCCGTAGCTGCGCACGCGGATCAACGTGTTCTGCAGACAGCAATCAGCGATCTCGTTATTCCAGATTGCAGGCTTTCCCACCTCGGACGGACTTCCGGATGCCTCGCCGAGTACGATATCGCCCTTGCGTAGACGGTAGACGGCAACCTCGTCATCCGTGAAGTTCATCTCCTTCACATCGCCGAGTTTGAGGCCATTCCAGCCTACGTTTGCGGCACGCAGATAGGGACGCATATGGGTGCCAACGTGATTCTTCGGCGACCGCTGTCTCCCGAGCCGCACTTCGGCAACTTCATCCAGCCGAGCCCAAGTCCACCCCTTAGGCAGATCCGAGGGAAAACCACCCTCACTCACGCACCCAGCTCCCGTCCCATCTCATCCAGTATCTCGGCCCCGCGCTCGGCCCCGAAGTCCCTCAGGAAGCCGTCTACGCCGCCGCGCTCGATGAAGGGTACGTCGCGAAGTTGGTCCGGTTCGATCGCAGCGTCTGTCGCGATCACGTCCACGATCTTGTCGAGCCACCACATCTGGTCCGGAGTGAAGGCCGCGCCCGCCTGCTCCTGCTGGGCCAGCCAAGCTGTGTACCGCTCCTCTACGAGCACCCGGTAGGGGCGGACCTCCTTGTCGATGCCCAGCTCGTACCGGAGCAACCCGATGAGGTCGACCACCCCGGCCTTACCTTTCGGCCTCTCGCTCGCCTTCCCAAGCTGGATGTACGCCTCGTAGAGACCTGTAGGGGTCCACTGGAAAGGAGGACGCTCGATACGGCGGGCAAGGTCGCGGAGGCGGTGGTAGACCTCCCTCGGGTCGCGCCGCTCGCTGAAGGCGATGTTGAACGCGGCGATTTCGTCCTGGTGCTCCTTGAGGTACTGCTGCCACGAAGTGACCCGGCGCATGGCGAGTTCATCCGCCGTAACACCCCGCACCTCCATCAGGCTGTCCGCGTTCACCTCGTCGATGACGATGTCGTGGGCGCGGCGCATCGACATGAGACGGGCACGCAGCTCGCTGTTGGAAGCGATCGGTTTCAGAGCTTCGATCATGTCCTGCCGGATCTGCTTGGGGCCGCCAATGCGGCGGGCACGCTCCTGCTGGTCGGGGTCGACCGCCCGTACCAGGCCGCCAACGATCTCCTGCAAAGGCTGGCCGGCGAGTTCCTCGATCTCCGCTCGTTCACCAGAGGTGAGCTGGTGATCGAGTCGGGCAAGGCGCCCGGCCAGGGTGGCGATCTCGTCCTCGGTCATGGCGAGGCCCGCCGTTTTGGCCATGAGCCGTTCCAGCGGGAGCTTGCGCTCCGTGGCCCGATTGAGCGGACGGGCGTCCACACGGGGAGAGTCCGTTACGCCGACCGCGTCCACGATCACGAACCGTTCCTTGACCTTGGCATCCGGAGTCACCGCCTGGAACTCCGCCGGGTCGATCGTCCGGGAACCTCGGCCCTTCATCTGTTCGAAGTAGGCCCAGCTCTTCACATTGCGAAGGAAGAACACACACTCCAGCGGCGGAATGTCTGTGCCAGTGGCAATCATGTCGACGGTCACCGCGATGCGCATTTCGGGGCTGTTGCGGAATGCCTTGATCAGTTCTGCCGGTCGCTTTGCGGCGTGAGTGATCTTCCGGCAGAAGTCGTCGGTTCCGTTCTCTCCGAAGACCATCCGGACCATCTGCACGATCTCATCAGCGTGGTTATCGTCCACTGCGAAGATCAGTGTCTTGGGGACGTGAGTACGCGATCGCTGTGTCTCTCCCTCTCCGGCTGGTGGGAAAATATCTGTGAAGAGACGATCGCGAAACGTCTCCAGCACGAGCTTCAACTGTCCCTTGCTGATCACCTGGCGTCCCAGTTGCGACGCCTTCCACTCCAGGTCGTCCTCCAGCTCCTGGTACCGCTCTCGGCGGGTCTTGCGCTCACGCATCGGCACGACGGTCTCCGCGGGGATCGTGCCGCCCTTCTCACCGAGCTCGGTGCGGATACGGAAGACGTCGAAATCCACGTTGACCCTGTCGGCGACCGCCTGCTCGTAGGGGTACTCGCTGACAAGGTTCTGGAAGAAGAAGCCGAAGGTCTGGGCCACAGGCGTCGCGGTCAATCCGACCAGGTGTGCGTCGAAATATTCAAGCACCGCGCGCCACTTGCCGTAGATGGAGCGGTGGCACTCGTCGACCACGATCAGGTCGAAGGTCTCCGGGGGAAGGTCCGGGTTGTAGGCGACTTCCACCGGCTCCTTCACAAGGTCGTAGCCGTCGAGCTTCTCATCGTTGTCGTCCGCACTGGGAACGGGTCGGCCGGTCAGCGCCATCCACAGCCGCTGCACCGTGGAGACCACGACATGCGCCGAGCCAAGAACGTTGTCACCAGCGAGCCGCTGCACCACGTACAGCTCGGTGAACTTGCGGCCGTCGTCCGGAGTGTCGTAGTTCTCGTACTCCGTAGCCGCCTGCGTACCCAGGTTGTTCCGGTCCACCAGGAACAGCACCCGCTTGGCACCCGCATGATTGAGGAGCCGGTAGCTTTCACTGACTACCGTGTACGTCTTGCCGGCCCCGGTGGCCATCTGGATGAGCGCGCGGGGGTCGTCCTTGGCCAGCGAGCGTTCCAGTTCGGTGATCGCCTTCACCTGGGCGGGGCGGAGCGGGCCAGGGTCGAGGAAGGTCTGCGGGAGTCGACGCAGACGTGCCCGCAGCGTCGGCGCGGCCGGATCCGCCTCAGCCTCGTCGATCCAACGGGCGATCGTCTCCGGACGGTGCACGGCGAAGATTTCACGGGTACGCGGAGACGGGTCGAGGGCGTTGTGGAATCGGACGGTGTTCCCGTCCGCCACATAGCGGAAGGGCAGGCTGGCGCGCCAAGCACTGAGCTGCTGGCTACGCGTGAGACCGGTGGCGTAACGGGCCGCCTGCTGCATGGCTGCCTCCAGGTCGGCTCCCTCCCGCTTGGCCTCTATGACTCCCACAAGCCGCTGGTCGACGTACAGGAGGTAGTCGGCCCGTCCGACAGCCGTAGACACCTCCGCGACCGCGACACCTTGCCCGGCGAAGAGGTTCTTCGAGTTGTCGTCCTGGACGGTCCAGCCCGCCATTTCGAGAACCTTGTCGAGCTCCTTGCGAACCTGAGCTTCGTTCATCGGCGGCCGGGCGGCCTTCTGCGCATGGGAGATGAACTCGTCCCGCTTCGATGCATTGTCCAGCGGTTGGGCCGGTGTGCTGGCCTCCAGTGCAGCAGCGGTGAGCTCGTCGATCTGCTCGCTGAGTTCTGCGACCAGATCGTGGAGCGCAGCACGCTCCCCCTCGGCCTCAGCCAGTTCCGTCTCGGCTTGGGCTCGGGCGGCCCGCTCGCGCTCCAGCCTGTCCTGCTTGCCATCGAAGCGGAGCCGCGCCTCTTCCAGTCGTCGGCGATATGCCTCCAGTTCGTTGCGGAGCTGCTCCAGCTCTTGCCGGTCTGCGGCGGTGGTGGGCACAGGGGCAGCGGAAGGTCGGGCCGGAGCCAGGAACACCCGGTGTGTGGCGTCGGCAGGGGTGAGAGAACGATGCAGCCAGTCTCCGAGCCGAAAACATGCCTCCACCGTCTGGAGCGCGGCACGGACGTTGGCGTAGTACTCGTGGACCGCCCGGTTGCCCGTCAACCGGATCTCTTCGAACCAAGCGTGGACCTGCGGAACAATCACACCCTGATCAGCGAGAGCCCTGACCCGGTCAAACTGACTCGTGCTGGACACCCTGACGTTGACCAGTGCGAGCAGATGCCGAGCCATGACTTCGCCGAAAAGTCGACACTTGAACATCGCGGCGTGTGGGTCGGTGTGGACGTACGACTCCGCCGAGCATCCGAGAGTCACCAGCAAGGGTTGGTGGCCAAGGAGGTGGCCGAAGTTGGCGGAACCGGCGGCCAGCCTGGCGACCTTCTCGTCCCTGCCATCCTGCCCCGGATTTGCCGACGGCATCGTCATTTTCTCCCCCAACACCTCATCGCTGTGAGCAAAGCCTTGCAGGCTCTCATGGGAAGAGGGAGAGATCAAGCCCTATTGAAGTGGTGGTCAGCATCCCCAGACCGTCCGTCGATCGTCGGCGTTCAGCCGAGCTGGGCGACCGCTTCTGTGGCGATCTGCTCGAAGACTGCCCTGCCAGCCGCAAAGTCCGACTCGGGGATCGGCCAGTGGATCACGATCTCGGTGAAGCCGAGCTCTTGGTGGCGACCGGCGAAGTCGACGAAGGCGTCCACGGACTCCAGCGGCCTGTTCCGGTCCGGGGTGAAGCCGTGGAGCAGGATCTTGTCGAGGTCGGCCACGTCCCGGTCGGCCTCGGCGCACGCCTTGCCGAGCCTCTCGATCTGCCTGCGGAGTGCCTTCACCGACTGCTCCGGGGTCCCCTCCTCGTACAGCTTCGGGTCACCGGTCGTCACCCACGCCTGTCCGTACTTCGCTGCGAGCTTCAGGCCGCGTGGGCCGGTCGCAGCTACTGCGAACGGCAGCCGAGGCCGCTGTACGCAGCCGGGGAGGTTGCGGGCCTCCTCGGCTGTGTAGAAGTCGCCCTTCTGCGAGACCGCGCCCTCGGTGAGTAGACGGTCGAGCATTGGCACGAACTCGCCGAACCGGTCGGCCCGCTCCTTCGGCGTCCACGCCTCCTGGCCGAGCGCGGTGGCGTCGAAGCCGTTGCCGCCGGCGCCGATGCCGAGGGTGACGCGTCCGCCGGAGATGTCGTCGAGCGAGATCAGTTCCTTGGCGAGCGTCACTGGGTGCCTGAAGTTTGGCGACGTAACCAAGGTGCCCAGGCGCAAGCGGTCCGTAGCCGTGGCGGCTGCGGTGAGGGTGGGCAGCGCGCCGAACCACGGGCCGTCGCGGAAGCTGCGCCAGGAGAGGTGGTCGTAGGTGTACGCGGCGTGGAAGCCGAGTTCCTCGGCGCGCTGCCACTTGGCGCGGCCACCCTCGTGCCAGCGGTCGACAGGAAGGATCACGGTGCTCAGGCGCAGGCTCATGCCGGTGAGCCTACGTCGAGCGCGTTCCTGGTCGCGGCTCGACGTAGGCGAGTCCCCACTGATCAGGCGCGGTGCCGTGCGGCCGCCGGGCCGTCCAGAACAGCGAGGCGAATCAGTTCGTGATGGTGGCCGGCCATCCGTAGCGGGAGAAGGACGGGCCACCATCCTTGTACGCAGCCAGTGCTTGTGCGGCCGTCGGAAACGAGGGCTCGGGAAGGCGTTCGGCCGCGAGCCACTGGACTGCGAGGTGCTTGTCCGGTTCGGCGTTGGTCAGTTCACCAGTCCATGTGTCGGTGGCGAACGCGAAGAGCACGAACTGTCCGGACCGGTCCGAGCCCTGCTCGACGTGAACGACGTGGACGAGTGAGAGGTTGGCCGGGTCGACGAGAAGGCCCGTCTCCTCCTTGAGTTCGCGGGCAGCGGCTTCGTCGAGGGGTTCGCCGGGTTCGGCCTTGCCGCCGGGAAGGGTCCAGACCGGTTGCGGGGACCAGCTACGGGCCCCGTAGAGCAGGGATGCGACCGTGTCGGTGTTCTTGTCGTGGACGATCACGCAGACCGCATTGCGACTGTTCATCACACTCTTGCTGCTCACCGTGTCCGCTCCTTGTCGACGTGCTTCGGATTCTTCGGGGTCGTGCGGGCATCTGGGGATGCCGGCTCCCTTTTGGAGCGCGGGCGGCTTCAACGCCCGGATACGAGGTGGCCCGCATCGGTGAGCGAGAACACCAGGTCGGTCATCTCCTCGGGGACCGTGGTGCATCGAACGGGCGGCTGCGGGTGCCGCATGGTCCTGGGATAGGTGGTCGGGTCGTAGTCATTGGTGAGCGTGTACGCATGGAAGCCGTTCTCGCTCAGGATGTCGATGATCCCGGTGGCGCTCTCGCCCTGCTTGGCCAAGAGCCGAGGGGTGACCTCCACGACAAGCTCCGCGTCGGCCGGCAAGTGCGCGAGCGCCGGTAGGAGTCCGCGGACGGCTGCTGCTTCGGCGCCTTCGACGTCGATCTTGATGATCCGAGTGGTAGCGAACTGGGCGCCGCTGATGAGGTCGGCCAGCGGCGCGGTCTGTACGTCGAAGGTCATGTGGGCATGGCGGGGCCGCACGGCGGTGGTGTGGCCGAGGTTGGTGGGGTCCTCCAGGTACAGGGTCTGCCTGCCGTGAGTGTCGGAGACGGCCGATCGGATCGACTGGATGTTGGTGCGGCGATGCGCGGTGATCGCGGCGGTCAGGTCGTCGTGGAACTGCGGGGAGGGTTCCACGGCGATGACGTGCCCGTGGGGGCCGACTGCGTGGGAGGCAAGGAGGCTGAAGGCGCCTCGGTGGGCGCCGACGTCGATGAAGGTGTCTCCGGGGCGGAGCCGGTCGCGGAGGAAGGCGCTCAGGTTCGGCTCCCACTCGCCGAAGAGGTACTGGTAGCGCTGGATGACGTCGTTGGTGGTGACGCCGATCTTGTCGCCGGACCGCAGCCTGACGGCGGTGTGGGCGGGGTGGATTCGCAGGTGCTCGTCGAGGAAGTGGCCGACGAGTCGGGCCTTGCCCACCGTTCCGGGGGCGTAGCGGACGTAGGCGCGCAGCGCGCGGGCGAGTACGGAGGCGGACACGAGCGGTTCCTTCGGGTGGTGGTGAGGAGGAACAGAGCCTGGGGCCGGCCGACGGTGGCAAACTGGCCGAGGAGCGCTGGTGGTGTTGGAGGGAGTTGGCGGTGGCCGAGGACACTCCGGTGGTGTTCCTGCTGGTGGGGCTCACCGGCTCGGGGAAGACCACTTATGCCCAGCGGCAGTTGGAGCCGGAGGGTGCAGTACGGCTGTCGGTGGACGAGGTCGTCTATGAGCGGCACGGTCGGTACGGCGTCGACTACCCGGAGAACACCTACTTCGAGAAGGAGGCCCCGGTCGTCTCCGAGCTGCACGAGCGGCTCGCCGAGCTGGTCGCCGAGGGCCGGGACGTGGTGTGGGACCACGGGCTGTGGCCGCGTAAGGACCGCGACGCGATGAAGGAGCTGGTGGAGGCGGCCGGCGGCCGGTGGCGGCTTCTGTACTTCCCGGTGGAGCGCGAGGAGCTTCTGCGCAGGCTGGCGGAGCGCAATGAGCGAGAAGACGCCAACGCGCTGGTCGTGACCCCGGAGGCGCTGGATGACTTCTTTGCTCGCTTCGAGAAGCCTCAGGACGAGGGCGAAGAGATCGTGGAGCCGGGCTGGCTCTGAGCCGTGTGCGGGCGCCAGATGGCTGTGATCTTGGCGGCTTCGGCGGCCCAGCCGCTCGGCAGTCGATCAAGCGTGACGTGACGGAAGGCCAGACGCAGGTCGGCGACATCGATCCGGCCGTTGTGGCGGTCGATGTGCTGCAACAGGCGCGACGCCTCGCTGCGGACGGCCGGGGTGTGCTCGGCCCAATCACCGGACGTGAACCGGTCGACCCGTAGGCGGAGGTCGTCCAGAACGCCCGAGCGCCACTTGAAGTGGTGGACGCATGCGAGCGTGTCCGGGTCGGGCTTGTGGCCCGGTGCCCGATGGTTGCCGGATGCCACGGCTACGGAGGAGTGGGCAAGGACGATCTTGCGGGGATCGCCCTTCAGCAGCCGGTGGGTGAGGTGCCCGCCGAGCGGGAAGGACCGGTCCAGTCCGATTTCCGGCCGCCACAGTGCCAGGCGGCCGTCGCTCGTGGCGCGGTCGAGCATCAGCCCACCGATCGCCTTGTGCTTGGCGGCCTCGGCCCAGGCGATCATCTCGTTGAGCGGGGCGGGGTAGGTCTGGAACTCGTCGGAGTCGGCGATCAGGTGCCAGCCGGGGCCTGCCTGCTCGCGCAGGAAGTCGCGGAGCTGGGTGTTGGTGTGCTCGTGCCAGGGTCCGGTGCTGATCCGGGCAGGGACGATGCCGAGGTCGTGGCTAGCCGCGATGAGCTGGTGCCGCCAGGCGTCGTGGATGTGGTCGGGGAAGTGGAAGGCGAGGTGGAACCGCTCGACGCCGAGCCGGCGGTAGTGGGCGGTCCAGGCGGCCAGCAGGGCCGGTTCGACCGGGCCGACCACCGCGACCAGGGCGGGAGAGACGGGTGTCTTCATCGGGATTCCTTGGTCAGGCGGGCGTAGGTGTCGGTGAGGAAAGCGGCTTGGTCGGCCGCCGAGCTCATGTCCAGAGCCCCGCGCGCTAACGGGCCTGGGCGGGCGGGAGCATCTGCCGTGAGCTGGTCCAGCGCCTTGGCGAGGGCGTCCGGATCACCGGCCGGGAAGAGCCGGGTCCACGGTTCCCCGGCGAGGCGGGCGGTCAGCTCGGCGTCGTGCGCGGAAACGATCAGCGGTACGCCGAGGCAGACGGCATCCATGACCAGCCCGGATTCCTTGCCCACGCCGGACTTTCGGGCGACGAGGGCCGCGTCGGCAGCGGCGTACACCAGCCGCAGGATCTGGTCGCCGACCGGGCCGGGCACGGTGTGCAGGTGCACGTTGGGGAGCTGGTGCCAGCGTGTGAGGACGGCGTCGTCCAGTGGTGTGCCGCACACCAGGACGTGAAGCGGGGCGGTGAGGCGGGCGAGGGCCGTATCGACGGTAGGGATGTCCTTGTACGGCCACCAGCCGCCGACCACGCACACCGCCTTCGCGTCGGCGGGAATCGTGAAGGCGCTACGAGCTCCGTCGCGTTCAGCGTCGGTAAGCGGGCGTCCGTCATCAACCGCGAACGCCCTTACCTCGCCTGGAAGGTGAGGGAAGCCCGGTCCGACCTGGTCACGGACGGCGGCGGTCGGGTACAGCGCGATCACCCGCTTCTCGCCTTTGCGGGCGAGCCGGCCCACCCACCGGACGGGACGATCTTCGGTGGTGACCGCCTCGTGGACGAACCGCAGATGCGGGGTCCCGCCGAGCAGAGCAACGGCACCGTGCAGGGCCTCGCTCGCGCTGAGGATCACCACGGACGAGGCTCGCGGGGCGAGGCGGCGTGCGGTGCGAAGGCAGGCGGCCTCGGTCAGGCATCGGGCGAGAAGGGTGACCTGGTGCGGGGACCTGCGGACCGTCTGCGGCCAGCTCCGGGAGGCGAAAACCCGCTGACCGGCGACAGCGACGCGGGCAGCCACCCGCGCGACGGACAGAAGGATCCTCGCTGCCGCTCCGACCGGACCGGCAGCGACTCGGGCTCCCGATCGAACCAGCGGGGCAAGGTCTTCGCTCAGGCCGCCGGGGGCGATGACGAGGCTGCCCGGCCGTTCGGCGGCGAGCGCCGCCAGCGTGCGCTGGTGGTGTCCGCCGCCCCGGTGTGCGTACGGCTCGATCAGCACCAGCGGCCCGGGGACGGTGTTCATCCGGTGACCGCCCGCTCGCCGTACAGCGTGGTGAAGTGCTGGTGCAGCCACGGCGGGTCGTTGAGAGCCTCGAAGCGCTGAGTGTCTCGGGCAGCAGCCTTGGCGAAGCCGAGTCCGTCACGGGCTCCGGCCGCCGCATAGGCGGCGAATTCGCCGTCGCGGCTGGCCGTCCAGGCGGCGATGCGTTCCTGAGCGGAGGCGTCGGTCATGCCGTACTCGCTGCCGCGCGCGAGCATCGCACACTCTCGGAAGCCCGCCTTCCACGCGTGGAAGGGGCTCTGGTTGAACCGCGTGACCCCGGCGGTCCGGCGGCAGAACTCGACGCGTCCGGGCAGTGCGGCTAGCACGTCGACGGCTTGGCCCATCTCCCTGAGCGCCGAGCGGCGGATCAGCTTGAGGCCGCCGTAGCCGTAGGTCAGGCCGTTGACCGGGTTGACCGCCTGCCAGACCCGCATCGCCACACCGTCGGCCAGAGGCTGGACTGCTGCGGTGGGGAACTCGGGGTCGATGGCGAAGTCACCATCGGCGAGGAAGAACTGTTCGGTGTCTACCAGTTCGGCGGTGAGTCGGTAGGCGCGTCGCATCCCGCGGACTCCGTGCAGGCGCTTGACACTGCCGCCCAGCACCCGGGCGAGGCGGGTGTGCAGGGAGCCGGCCAGCGGCTCGTCGTACGAGAGCTGCACTGCCTCGAAGCCGGTCACTTGATCGCCTCCAGATAACGGGCTGCCACCACGGCAGGCGTGAGGTCGGTGGTGGAGGCATGCGCGCGTTTGGCGTGCACCAGGTAGAACTCGGCGTCCGTGGCGAGGCGCTCAGCGATCCGGACGGCCTGCTCGTCGGTGTCGAACAGCAGCTCGTGGTCGATGTGCTCGGCCAGCCAGCCGGTGCGCGGGCCGATCACCGGCAGGCCCATCGCCTGGCAGTCGATCACCGACATGGACCAGGGGCAGCCCGGACGGAAGGGGGCGATGCCGAAGTGGGTCCCGGCCAGCAGGTTGCGGTAGCGGATGCGGTCGCCACGGTCGGAGGCGATGGTGACGCCGTCCGTGGTCGCCAGCTCCTCCAGGTGCCGTTCGGGGCTGGGGTCGATCCGGATTCGCTCAGGACTGCGGGTACCGAACAGGTCCATCACGGTGAGCCGCACCGGGGCATCGGCGACGAGACGCCGGGCGAGCCGGGTGAAGCGGGCGGTGCCGTAGTGCCTGTACAGGCGGTGGTTGTAAATGCCCGAGGCCCTGCCTGCGGGCGGGGTGATGTCGGCCGGGTCGCGTACCAGCCGTACGTCCCTGGGGGCGGGTACGACGTACAGCTTGTCGCCGAGTTCGACGCCGGTACGGGCGGCGGCCGCGGCGGTCCAGGAGGCTGCAGTGGAGGAGTGGACGAGGACGCGATCGCACGCACCGAGGCCGGCGGCGAAGGCCAGCAGCACGCTGCGGCCCAGGCCCCGGTCGTTCATCGCGGGGTCCAATTCCAGGACGCCGGTGTCGGTGAAGGAGAACGGCAGGTAGTGGCAGTAGCCGGCGATCAGCGCGTCCACCCCTGCTTCCAGGAGCGCGGCCCGGATCGCGGGTGCGGCCTCGATCTGGTTGGCCACCACGACCTCGGGCCGCCGGTCGCGGATCAGGGCGACCAGGGCGTCCATGCCGGGATCGAAGCGGGCCCGGTACTTGGTGGACGGCGAAGCGGTGAGCGCGAAGTGCACGCGGGCGTCGCCGACCGGGACGGGCGAGGCCACCGTCACCTCTGCCCCGGCGTCGGTCAGGGCCGGGGCGAGCATGTCGGCGAAGGTGTAGCCGGAATCAGCGGACAGCTGACTGGCGTTGGAGACGTTGAGCAGATACAGCACGCGCATCGCTGAGACCCTCCTCGTTGGGGCCCGGGGTCGACCTGGGCCGGTAGAGGAAGGAAACTGGCGGACGGGGCCGTGACAGAATGGTGAATCGAGATCACTCACGGTTCATTCATCTCATCCGATGGCCGGGGCGGGGGCTTTGATGGATGCGCGGGACGATGCCTTGACGGTTGAGCAGGCCGCCGAGTCGTTCGCGGCTGAGGTCGCCTACTGGCGCGAGGTGCGGGGGCTGGCCAAGCGGGAGTTGGCCAGAAGGATGGGCTTCGACCCTTCCTACGTAAGCCACGTCGAGTTGGGCCGGCACAAGCCGACCGAGGACTTCGCCCGTCGTGCGGAGGAGGCACTGAACGCGGGCAAGGCCATCTGGAAGCGCTGGCTGGAGTACGAGACGGCCAGGGCTCCTGTGGCGCCGACGGCGGTCGCACCCGCCCCTCGCCGGTCCGAGCAGCCGTATGCGACCGGGTCGGCGATCGTAGTGGAGCACGATGCGGCCCGCCTCGACTACGACGGGCGCCTGTACCGGCTCACGATGCGTCGGTTGTTGCGGAACACCGGCAGTGAGCCCATCACCCGCTATCTGATCCGCATCAGCGTCGACCGTAACCCGGGCGAGCCGGAACAGTCCAACGCCCACTATCGCGAGCATCCGCTGACCTGGGACGAGCTCTCGCTGACCGCGACCTGTCGAGGGGAGGCGATGCGCTGGCAGGCCAAGCACGACCGCGACGCCTTCAAGGAGGTGTGGCTGCTGTTCGAGAACGAGCAGGGCCGCTTCCCTCTCTACCCGGGTGAGTCGGTGTGGATCGAATACGCCTACTCGGTGGGCGAGGAGAAGTGGGGCCGCTGGTTCCAGCGCGCCGTCCGCCTGCCTACCGAGCATCTGGTGGTTGAACTCGCCTTTCCTGTTGAACTCGACCCCGTTGTGTGGGGCACCGAGACGTCAATGACCGCCGAAGCGGCTCCGCTGCGAACGGCACCGGTCCAGCGCGAGGAGGGAGGGGTGCGCGTCTTCGCCTGGAGCACTTCCGCACCCGCGCTCCACGCCCGATACCGTTTGGAGTGGCGGTTCCGGGCCAGTCCCGAACATGAAGCGGATAACGGGGAGTTCAGGTGATCCAGGTGCGACCCAGTGAACAGATGCGGGACCTCGGCGTCGTGCAGCGCGGGGCCCCCGTTCTTGCTGAGCGGGCGCGCGTCTTCGACCTGCCGACTGAGCGCGAGGCAGCCGAGCAGGCCATCGAGCGGCTGTTCTCCTCCATGGAGCGGATCGGGCAAGTCCACCCCTTCGCCAAGGGCATGGGCATCGCGGCGCCCCAGATCGGCATCGGCCGTGCCGTCGCCGTCGTCCAACCGAACGCCGCCGGGGCTCCGGCGATCGTCCTGCTGAATCCCCGAATCACCGACCGTTCCAGCGAAGAAGACGAGCAGTACGAGGGCTGCCTGTCGTTCTTCGACGTTCGCGGCATGGTCCCTCGGCCGCTGTGGATCACCGTGGAGACAACCACGTTGGAGGGCCGTCTGGTGACCACCACCTACGAACGAGGGCTCGCCCGGCTGGTCCACCACGAGATCGACCACCTCGACGGTCTGCTCTACACCGCACAGATGCGGACGGGCGTCGTTCCCATCCCTGTGGAGGAGTACCGCCAGACCGGGCGGGCGTGGGACTACGAGCAGTAGCAGCCGAGGCGGGCCAGACCCGCCCCTTCCAGCTGTCAGCGCCGCTGGCGGCGTTGATCGGTGAGGGGCGCGAATGCATTGGTGGGCCCGGGTGCTTGGGGCTGGTGTGTGCTGTGCGTGGACACCTGCGTCGAGCGGAGGCGGGCGGCTTCGGCTCGGAGGTTGGGGGCGGGGTCGCGGCTGGTGTGCTGGATGCGGGTGATCAGGACGCGGGCGGGCTGGCGGGCGCTCGTGAGTTCGCGCTGGGCGGCGGCTTCCTTGAGGAGCTGGTGGGGTTTGTGGCCGCCTGCTTCGGCGTCGGCGAGGACGGTGGCGAGGGCTGGCCAGGCGGGGTCGGTGAGGATGCGGTCGGCGTGGTCGGGGACGGCGGCCCGGACGTCGTGGGCCAGGGTTCGGCGGGCCTGGTCGCTCGGCTGACGAGCGGCGAGGTTGTCAATGACCGGGACGAGGGCGTGGTCGGCGGCGGTGTGCAGGTGGTGCAGGGCCTGACGGGCGGCTTCAGCCTGGTGGGCGTGGTTCTTCGCCTCGTGCCAGCGGGCGGCGGCGATCGTGGCCCAGACGAAGGCGGCGAGCAGGGCGGCGAAGGCGCTGCCGTCGGGGCCGGTGGCGGTGTGGGCGATGTCGCGGGTCGCGCGGCGCAGGGTGTGGGCGGCTTGGTGCTCGGCTCGGATCTGGGAGCGCTGGGCGCGGGCGAATGTCCTTGCTGCGGTTCGCAGTTCGGCTCGGGAGTGGTCAGGAGCCTTCTGTGCGGTGGACTCGATGAGTTCACCGAGCGCCGCGATGTGGGCCTGGGCGCGGATGTCGTGGGCCATGTCCGAGTTGAGGGTGTCGAGGGCGTCGGTGGCCTGGTGCCAGGGGGTGGTGGGGCGCTGTCGGCATGCGGTGGGGTGTTCTTCGGGTGCGGTGGTTTCGAGGCGGGCCTTGAGCTTGGGGAGGGTGAGGTCGGGGGCGATCGTTCCGCCGGGGTGGAAGATCTGTTTCCCGTCCTTGTTGAGGTCGCCGGGGCGGCCGGCGGCGTAGCCGAGGAGGTCTCCGGAGGGGGCGCGGCGGGGTTTGATCGCGATGCCGTCGGCTTCGAGGTAGGCGAGGAGTTCCTCGGCGTTGCCGGCGTGGGGGATGGCGGCGCGGATGCGGTCTTGGAGCCAGTCGCGGCTGGTCTGGTCCCAGCCGAGGCGTTGGGCCTTGTGCATCTCTGCCTGGGTGGGGCGCTTTCCGGTGGTGCGGTCGCCCTTCTTGAGTTGGCGCAGGTCGTAGTCGGTCTCGATCTGGCGGCAGGCGTCGCCGACGCGGATGCCGCTGCCGTGGAGTTTGGGGCGTCGGCCGTCTTCGCGGACGGTGGTGGCGAGGATGTGGATGTGGTCGTCCGCATGGCGCACGGCGATCCAGCGGCAGCCGAGGTCGTCGCCGGGCGGGGCGATGCCTGCGGCTTCGATGATGCGCTGGGCGATGTCGGCCCACTCGGTATCGGAGAGGTGCCGGTCCTCGGGGGCTGCGCGGACGGGGCAGTGCCAGACGTGGTCGGTGATCTTCTGACCGAACTCGCTGTTCCGGAGATGCACCGGCTCGTCCAGGTGGTGGGCGAGCTGGGTGAGGGTGGCGTCCGGGTTCCGGCCGGGGTCGGGCATACCGAGCATCGCGAAGCCCGTAACGATGTGCGGATCGAGGTGCTCGTCGTGGCGGCCGGGGCCGTAGAGGTAGGCGAGCAGACCACGGGTGTTGGACCCGGCCGGTTTGATGGCGGCTATCACGCGGCCTGCTCCTTCTCCGCCTCGGCGGGTTCGCACAGGGCCTGGGCGATCAGGTCCAGCAGGTGGTGCAGCTCGTCGAGACGGCCACGTACGTCGGGCGGGGTGAGGTCGCTGTTGAGGGCGCGGGCGATCTGGTTGACGTTGACACCGATCCGGTTGAGCTCGCGCAGTACCTGGGCGCGGAACATGTGAGTGCGGCGGCGGTCCTCGGACAGCGGCAGGTTCGCGGTGAACCGGCCGGTGATGAATGCGAGGGCGATGTCCGCGGTGAAGCCGGATTCCCCTTTGTAGCCGTGCTCGGCTGCTGCCTCCTGGAGCGCGGCGTGCTCGTCGCCGGTGAAGCGCAGCGGGCCGACACGGACGGTCCGCTTGGTGCCGGTGAAGCGGCGGATCGTCGGCTGCACGCTCTGGGATGCTCGTTCGCCGGCCGTCGGTTCGGTGGCGGGTGCGGGGCTAAGGATCTGCTGCTGGACGGCGTGGAGCTCGTCCTGGTCAGAGCCGCCCTCGGCTCCGACCTCCCGGTCCGGCGCCCCCTGGCGCTGGGCCGACTCCGCCACCCCCGGGGCGGAGATCCCCGAAGACCGGCCTTGAGTCGGACTCGGGGTACTACTGGCTCCGCCCGGGGCAGCCCGTCCGAACGCCTGCCGCAAACGGTCCAAGATCCTGGACGACTTCGCCGGCGACGGACGCGCGCCGGGGGTGCCGTTGGTGAGGCTGTCGTGCATCACGATCGGTTTCTCCGTGAGGGGGGTGAGGAGCTAGCCGGGGCGTGGGCTGCGGGCCTTTGGGACGGGCTTGGGGTTCCGGTCGGCCACGAGGATCGTTAGCTGCTGGTCGGGATGGATCCGGCCTCGGTGTCGAACTCGGGCCGAAGGGTGTTCATCACTTCGGTCAGTCGTTTGCCGCTGACCGAAAGGCCCTTGTCCCGTATGGCCTGCTGGACGATCGCCCGTGTGAGGCTCTTCTTCTCGGCGACGGCGATGCGGCCTATCTCAACCAGTTCGTCGAGAGTGGCGCCGGGCGGTCGACCACCGCGTGCCTTGCTCTGCGGAACTGTTCGTTGGGGTTCCGGTCGCTGAACGGAACTACCGGCCACCGGATCAGGGACCCGATCGGAAACAGGAGCCGGACGGTCGGCGGGCTCGGCGACGAGCTGGTGGAGCTGCCGCATCAGGACGCCGAAGGCGAGGAGGGCGGCGCTTGGCGGAACCGCGGCGACGACGTAGTCGAGCCAGTGCGCAGTGCGGGAAGCGTCGGCTCCGCTCACGCCCGCCACGTTGAGCGCGATGGAACCGACCGACCCGATGGTGGTGATGGCGATGGCCCATCGGTCGGTCACCTGGCGCAGACCCGCACGGAGCATGAGCAGCTCGCCCGCGATGATGAAGGCGTCCAGGGTGGCAGGCCACGTCCATCGTCGCGCGGGGAAGCCGCCGAGCCCATGCTGCCCTGCGACCTCGGCGAGGTGCGCGTACGAGAGCCAGAAGGCGCCGATGGTAAGGGCGACGATGACCCCTCCGGCCGCCGCGAGCGCGTAGCGCTCGGTGCGCTGCTTGGTCATGCCCGCGCTCCTGTCGCAGTGGCGACAAGCGCTGGGGTGGTGTCGGCCGGGGATGCGGTGACGAGCAAGGGGTTTCTCCACGGGCTGTGAGGGCGGGGGCGTCTACGCTGCCCCCTCTCCAAGGAGGGGGCAGCGCGTACGCGCCCAGGGTGTGAATGCGCCGTTCGATGGCGCGTAAGCGTCTGATCTGCGGGTTCCCGAGATTCGTACGCGGCGGAGGCGGTGCGTACACGCCCTCGGCGGGTCGGGGCGCGTACGGCACGGCGTACGGGTCCGCCGGTCAGGAAACGGCGGTCATGTGGCGGGTGACGGCCTTCCAGCGGGTTGCTTGGCCGCCCCCGGTGCCGCCGCCGGCACCGGTCTCCTGGGCGGCGAGCCCGCTCTTGGTGAGGTTCTCCAGGCGACGTCGCGCCCTGGCGATGTCCGCCGCGACGGGCTTGTCCTCGCCGGTGATCTGCGTGGCGAGCTGGCGGGCGGTGAGGCCGTTGGAGCCCGCCTGCCGCAGGAGGGTCAGCGGGGCGAGGCTCGTGTCGACGCGCGACGTACCACGGGGATGGTCGTGGATGACCGGTAGCGGGCCGATCTCGTCGTTGATGGTCTTGAGGTGATGGAGGTGGACCACCGGGTCCCCGGCCGCGCCGCTGAGGAACAGAACGCTTCCCGCGCCCGCGGTGAACCAGGCTGAACCGTAGACCTGGTCAAGGACAGGGCGCTGGGTGCGCGAGGCGTCGGGGCCCTGCTTGCGCTGGTGGTGCAGTTCGAGAAGCTCGACGCCGTCGCGCAGGAGCTGCTGGCGGGCGTTGTTGTACGCGAGGCCGGCCTCGTCGTCGGTGAGCTTGCCGACCACGTCCTTGAGGCTGTCGATCACCACGGTGTCCGCCCCGTGCTCGGCGGCCAGCTCGGCGAGGAGCTGAGGCTCGGTGTTGAGCGAGGCGGGCAGTGGTCCCGACCAGAAGACCAGGCGCCGACCCAGGATGTCCCGGTCGGCCTGGTGCACGACCCGGGTGAAGGCGCGGGCGAGCTGGCTGGGCCGGTCCGCTGCGATGTAGAGGACCTTCTCCCCCTCGCGTACGGGCATGTCCAGGACCTGGGCGAGCAGGCCGAGGCGGGCGAGGACGATCTGCTGGGCGACCGTCGACTTCCCGACGCCGGGAGGCCCGACGATCATCAGGCTTTCACCTGATGCCCAGGCCGCTTTTCCCGGCGTCCCCCACACGGGTTCGGTGGTGGTGGGGGTGTCGGTGACGAAGGACCAGCCGTCGACGGCGTACCACTGAAGTCGCCCGCCCGAGCTGTGGCGGGCTCGGTCGGCGGCCTCGCTCAGCGATGCCGCCAGCAGGCTTCGTACCTCCGCCGGGTCGGCTCCCGGCGCGGTGGCGCCTTGGAGCACGCGCAGCGCCGTGGACTGCAGGGCGCGCAGGTCGGCGTGGCTGCGGATGATGTCCGCGTAGTACGTGGCACTTGAACCCACGGTCGCCGAGGCTGCAAGGGAATGCAGGTATGGGGAGCCGCCCACGCGCGTGAGGTCGCCGGTGGTCTTCAGCTGGTGGGACAGGGCGATCGCGTCGGTCGGCGCTTCCCGCCTGCGCAGCTCCAGCAAGGCGTGCCAGATCGTGGTGTGCGCGGGCCGGAAGAAGTCGCCCGGTTCCAGCGCCTGCCGGACCTCGTCGATGGCCGCGCTGTGGAACATGCAGGCCCCGAGCACGGCGGCCTCGGCGTCGGTGTCGTGGGGCTGGGGGGCCGTGACGCCGATCGCGTCCTGCGGGCCGGTGCGGGAGTGAGCGGATGGTGCTTGCCACTGCGGGGTCGTACCCTGGGGCACTGAGCTTCCTTGTCTCGGGCCGATACGGACTGGCAGGTCCCGGCACCGTGTAGATCGTTTTGGGCGGTCGTCTTGGGAGTAGCAGCGGCCTTGGTGCTCCAACACCGGGGCCGCTTTTCTGCGTGGCTGCTCAGGCAGCCTTCTCGTATCGCGACGCGGTCATCAGGTCGACCAGCCGTGCCGCGCTGTGAGGGCTGATCGTCGTGGTGAAGCCGGCGCAGACACGCCGCAGGGCCTGGGCTCGGGCTTCCTCGTGTCGTGCGGTTCGGGTCGTGGTGGCGGTTGTCGGTGCTGGGGTCGCCTGGGGCGGCGGGCGCACGGGCAGCTCCTTGCGGCCGGTGCGGGGATGGCAGTCCCCGCACCGCATGAGGTCGTCGGGCGGTCGCTTGCATCGCGCTGCGTCCAGGTGCTCCAACACCTGGGGCCGCGCGTGCCGCGCTCATGACCGACTGGCAGGTCGTCCGAACGCGACGCCCTCAGTTTCCGGAGAATCGCCGGTTGAGTGAACCGGCGATCTCGTGGATAATACGCCCCGCCCGAGCTGGCCCGGCCCTCAGAGCTGGTTCTGTTCGATGTCGATGCGGTCCCAGTCGAAGACTCCGCTCGGCTTGCCGGACGCGTCGATGACCACGCCGGAGAAGAGGAAGCGGAGCACCGCGTTGCGCCGCTCGTCCGTCATCTCGTCGGCCTCCCAGGTCGCCCTGGCCCTCGGACCCGTAAGTCCGTCGAGCAGCTTCACCGGACGTACGACCATCCGCTTCTGGGCCTTGGCGATCCGGTCGGTGATGCCCTTGCGCATCACCCGGTACTCCGCCGTGGAGATCTCCTTGGCGGTCCACATCTGGTTGAGTTCGGCGAGCTGCCGCTGGTCCGCATCCACCGCCTCGGTCAGGGCGTTCGTGGGTGTGGCGGAGGCGAGCCGGCCGGAGACGGTGAGGCGGCCGAGCAGGTCGATCGCGGCCTCGGTGACGAACTCCTCCAGCTTCACGGCGGCGATGCGGCGGACGCACTTCTTCTCGTCGTTACGGCTCTTGCGCGTGCACAGGTACGAGGGCACCGCCCCGACCTTGGTGCCGGACATGAGGGTGCCGCAGCGCTTGCACATGACCAGGCCGCGCAGCAGGTAGAAGCGGCGTAGTTCCAGGTTGGTCTGGTGGATCGCGGACCGGTACTCGCGGCGAGCGCGGACCTCGGCCCAGGTGCCGGCGTCGATGATGGCGGGCCACTTTCCAGCACCGACCTCTTCTCCCTGGTGCATGCGGATGCCGGCGACGTGGCGGGAGTCGAGCAGCGCCCGGACGGTGCCCTGGGTCCACTCCTTGCCGTACACGGTCTTGATGCCGCGCTTGTGGAGGACCAGGGCGATGCCGACCGGGCTCTGGCCCTTGAGGTAGCGGTCGAAGACCTCGCGGACGATCTCGGCCTCGTCCTCCCTGACGGTCATGCCGTCGGGCTCGTACCCGAACCGCCGCTTGCCCGAGTGCGGCATGCCGGTCTCGGCGCGCTCCGCGAGTGCGGACTTCAGGCGGCGGGAGGTGTCGTCGGAGGAGCGGCAGGCGTGGGCGACCTCGATGCGGAGGATGAAGCGGTCGTCGGGGTCGGAGAGGTTCCGGCGGTTCGCCTCGCCGTGCAGCACGATCTCCTGCTCGTCGGAGACCTGGAGCAGTTCCTCCAGGTCGCGCGGCTGCCGCATGAGCCGGTCGGGGTGGTACGCGATGATGTGCCGGAACTCGCGACGCCGGGCGTGTTCGAGGAGCTGGTCCCAGCCGGGTCGCTTGCGGTCGCGGCGCCAGGCGGAGCGGCTGTTGTCGACGAAGACGTGGGCGGGGTCGATGGCCAGGCCACGGCGTTCGGCGATCTCCCGGCAGATACGTTCCTGCCGGTCGACGCCGGTCTGGTCGTCATCGTCGGCCTGGGATATTCGGCAGTACAGGGCGGCCGGTTCACCTGGGGTGATGGCTGGCTCTCGGTGCTTGGGGCGGGGCATGGCACCGATGGTATGAGCAAGGCTTGGGCTCGCCGAACTTCCGGCACCCGGTGACCCTGGCCAAGGAGCTGATCTCCCTGGACGACATCTCCGGCGGCCGGGTCACCCTGGGCATCGGGGCGGGCGGCTCCGGGTTCGACGCGACGGTGCTCGGGCAGGAGGCGTGGTCGCCGGGTGAGCGTGCCGACCGGTTCGGGGAGTTCGTGTCGCTGCTCGACCAGTTGCTGACCGAGGACGCGGTGTCCTACGAAGGCGACCACTACTCGGCGAACGAGGCCCGAAACATCCCGGGCTGCGTGCAGCGGCCCAGGCTGCCGTTCGCGGTGGCGGCGACTGGTCCGCGCGGGCTGCGGCTGGCCGCGCGGTACGGGCAGGCGTGGGTGACCACGGGCGACCCGAAGCTGTTCGAGACGGGTACGCCCGAGCAGTCGGTGCTGGCGGTGGAGCGGCAGCTCGGGCGGCTCACCGAGTGTTGCGCGGAGATCGGCCGGGACGTGACCGGCCTGGACAAGATCATGCTGACCGGGTTCACTCCGGACCGGAACCGGCCGCTGGAGTCCGTCGGCGCGTTCGTGGACTTCGCCGGCCGGTACGCCGCCCTGGGCATCACCGAACTGGTGGTCCACTGGCCGATCCCCGACTCGGTCTTCGCGGCCGACCAGGCCGTCTTCGAGGAGATCGCCACCGAGGCCGTCGCCCAGCTCGGCTGAGCGGCCGGCGGCCTCAGCGCGGCTCGGAGAACCGCAGGTAGCGCGGCGGGACGGCCGCGGTCAGCCAGACACCGTTCGCGCTGACGTGGAAGACATGGCCGTCGCGGTACATGGCGCCCGCGTCCACGGCGAGGACGACGGGCCGGCCGCGGCGGGCGCCCGCCCTGGTAGCGGTCTCCCGGTCGGCCGAGAGATGGACGTCGTGGCGGTCCATGGGCCGCAGGCCCTCGGCGCGGATCGCGTCCAGGCTGCGGGCGACGGTGCCGTGGTACAGGAACGGCGGCGGGGTCGCCGGGGGCAGACCGAGCGCCACTTCGACGCTGTGGCCCTGACTGGCGCGGATTCGGCCGCCCTCGACGGCGAAGCGCTGCTTGTCGTTGACGGCCACCACATGGTCCAGATCGGCGCGCGTGACCGGGAAGCCGTGGGCCGCTGCGGCGGCGAGCAGCGTGTCGATCTCCACCCAGCCCGCCGGGTCGAGGGTGAGTCCTATGCGCTCGGGCTGGTGGTGCAGGTGCTTCGAGAGGTACCTCGACAACTCCGGCACCTTCATGGTGCGTCTGTCGTCCATCAGTTCCGATGTACCCATTTCTTCCGTTTCTCTCATATGATGCTTTTGGTATCTTCCTCTCGTCGAGCCGCTCCGCGTTTTCCGCCCGCTTACCGTCCCTCACCAGGCTCCCGGAGAGACGCGGATCACGCACATGATTCAAGCGGGTAGGTTTGGTCCACAGCCAACGCCCGTTATCCACAGCCTTTTTGGCGATCCTGTGGACAACCGGTGCCCGTTTCAAGCAGGTTGATCAACTTCCAGGCGCTTCACGGCAAATGGGGCGCCCTCGACCGACCCCCCGGCTCACAACTTCGGCTCCACCCGCGCCACTCCGCGCAGCGCCCCCGGCAGAAAACGCGCCAGCAGATACACCCCCCGCGCCTCCGGAGTCACCGGCACCACCGCCCGGTTCTCCGCCACCGCGTCCAGAATCGCCCTGGCGACCTTCTCCGGGGGGTAGTTGCGCTTCCCGTAAAGCAGGGACGCCCGCTCCTGACGCCGCCGCGCCTCGGCCTCGTCCACCCCCGTGAAGCGCGCCGTCGACGTGATGCCGGTGTTGACGATCCCCGGGCAGATGGCTGTGACTCCGATGTCCACGGAAGCCAGTTCGGCGCGCAGGCACTCCGACAGCATCAGCACCGCCGCCTTCGATGTGCTGTACGCCGGAAGCGCCCGCGAGGGCTGGAAGGCCGCCGCGGAAGCGATGTTGACGATGTGGCCGCCCTGCCCACGCTCCGCCATGCGGCCCCCGAAGAGCCGGCAACCGTGGATCACTCCCCACAGGTTGACGTCCAGCACCTTGCGCCAGTCGTCCGGGGTCGTGGTGAAGAAGGAGCCGGACATGCCGATGCCCGCGTTGTTGACCAGCACGTCCACCACGCCGTACTCGCGGTGCACGCGCTCGGCGAGTTTCTCCATGGCCTGTTCGTCGGAGACGTCCACCGTCTCCGGCCAGGCACCCGACGCGCCCGCCGCCAGCGCCAGTTCGGCGGTACGGGCGGCCGTCCCGGCGTCCCGGTCGACCGCCACCACACGTGCCCCCGCCTCCGCGAGAGCCAGTGCCGTCGCGCGCCCGATGCCGCTGCCCGCACCCGTGACCAGCGCCAACTGGCCGCCGAAACGGTCGGCATGGCGACCGCCGCCCCTCGATGGCTCACCCTGCTCCACGGAAGTCACGAACTCAGCGATCCAGCGCGCCAGTTGATCGGGCCGGGTGCGTGGTACCCAGTGCTTGGCCGGGAGCGTGCGCCGGGTGAGGCTCGGCGCCCACCGGTCCAGGTCGTCGTAGAGCCGCTCGGAGAGGAACGCGTCGTCCTGCGGGGTGATGAGCTGCACCGGCACGTGCGCGACGGCGTCCGGGCGGGGGTGGCGCAGCCGGGGGCGGACGTTGTCCCGGTACAGCCAGGCACCGTGGGCCGCGTCCGAGGGCAGGGACGCCGTCGGGTAGTCGCCGGCCGGGACCTTCTCGGTCCGCTCCAGCAGCTTCGGCCACCGCTTGCCGAGCGGTCCGCGCCAGGCCAGTTCCGGCAGCACCGGCGTGTGCAGCAGGTACACGTACCAGGACTTGGCTCCCTGGCCCAGGAGCTGACCGACCCGGCGCGGGGTCGGGCGCTTCACGCGGGCCTCGATCCAGTGGCCGAAGTGGTCCAGCGACGGGCCCGAGATCGAGGTGAACGAGGCGATGCGGCCCCGGGTCCGCGCGACCGTGGCGAACTCCCAGGACTGCACCGAGCCCCAGTCGTGCCCGACCAGGTGCACCGGCCGGTCCGGGCTCACCGCGTCGATCACCGCGAGGAAGTCGTCCGTCAGCCTGGCCAGGGTGAAACCGCCGCGCAGCGGCTTCGGCGCGGTCGAGCGGCCGTGGCCCCGCACGTCGTAGAGGACCACGTGGAAGCCGTCCGCCAGGCGGGCCGCCACCTCGGACCAGACCTCCTTGCTGTCCGGGTAACCGTGCACCAGCACCACGGTGGGGTGCTCCGGATCGCCCAGTTCGGCCACGCACAGCTCGATCCCGCCAGTGCGCACCCGCCGCTCACGCGCGTCCCTCAGCGTCACTTGTCCTCCGCCCGCGTCCGCCCGACTCCGTCCAGCGAATGTGGCAGTTGTTAGAGGAGGCGTCAATAGCGGGGATCCCCCAGGGGACGACCCCTTCGCCGGGCGTGTCCCTGCCCCTGGGGTCATGACCCCTTAGGGTCCCGTACTACCCGAGACGGACCCCGATACGGCTCTGTGGTCTGACGACCCGGGCGCCCCACGTCACTAACGTCGGGGACGTGACTGTGATCGTGACCGAGAGCCTGAGCAAGCGGTTCCCACGGGTGACCGCGCTCGACCGGCTGTCCGTGGACATCGGACCCGGTGTGACGGGACTCGTCGGTGCCAACGGCGCCGGCAAGTCCACCCTGATCAAGATCCTGCTGGGTCTGTCCCCCGCCACCGAGGGCCGTGCCGCCGTGCTCGGCCTGGACGTGGCCACCGAAGGCGCCGCCATCCGCGAGCAGGTCGGCTACATGCCGGAGCACGACTGCCTGCCGCCCGACGTCTCGGCCACCGAGTTCGTCGTGCACATGGCGCGCATGTCCGGCCTGCCGCCCGCCGCCGCCCGCGAGCGCACCGCCGACACCCTGCGCCACGTCGGGCTGTACGAGGAGCGCTACCGCCCCATCGGCGGCTACTCGACCGGCATGAAACAGCGGGTCAAGCTGGCCCAGGCACTGGTGCACGACCCCCGGCTGGTCTTCCTGGACGAGCCGACCAACGGCCTTGACCCGGTCGGCCGGGACGAGATGCTCGGCCTGATCCGGCGGGTCCACACCGACTTCGGCATCTCGGTCCTGGTCACCTCCCACCTGCTGGGCGAACTGGAGCGCACCTGCGACCACGTGGTGGTCGTCGACGGCGGCAAGCTGCTGCGGTCCAGCTCCACCACCGACTTCACCCAGAACACCACGACGCTGGCCGTCGAGGTCACCGACAGCGACACCCACCCCGACGGCACCCGCGCCCTGCGGGAGGCGCTGCACGCGCGCGGGATCGACACCCACGACGACGGCGGCGGACTGCCCGGCGCCGGCCACATCCTGCTGCTCACCGCCGAGGGCGACGAGACGTACGACCTGGTGCGCGACACCGTCGCCGGGCTCGGCCTCGGCCTGGTCCGGATGGAACAGCGCCGCCACCACATCTCCGAAGTGTTCACCCGTGACGAGCAGCGGAAGGAGGCAGTCGGCCATGGCGGTTGACCAGCCCGTCCCCACGGCACCCGCGCCCCCGGGCGCCCAGTCCCGCATCCACGACATCGGCTACCGGGGCTACGACGGCCCCCGGCTCGGCCGCGCCTACGCCCGCCTCTCGCTGTACTCGCAGTCCCTGCGCGGCGCCTACGGCCTCGGCCGGTCGGCCAAGTCCAAGGTGCTGCCGATGCTGCTGTTCGCGGTGATCTGCGTGCCGGCCGCCATCATGGTCGCCGTCGCGGTGACCACCAAAGCGCACGAACTGCCGGTCCCCTACAGCCGGTACGCGATCATCATGCAGGCCGTGATCAGCCTGTTCGTCGCCTCCCAGGCACCGCAGTCCGTCTCCCGCGACCTGCGCTTCAAGACGGTGCCGCTGTACTTCTCGCGGCCCATCGAGACCGCCGACTACGTGCTCGCCAAGTTCGCGGCGCTCGCCTCGGCCCTGTTCATCCTCACCGGCGGCCCGCTGGTCGTGCTCTACGTGGGCGCGCTGCTCGCCAAGATGGGTGTGGCCCGCCAGAGCGAGCAGTTCGGCCAGGGGCTGGTCTCGGTGATCCTGCTCTCCCTGCTGTTCGCCGGGATCGGCCTGGTCATCGCCGCCATCACCCCGCGCCGCGGCTTCGGCATCGCCGCCGTCATCGCCGTCATGACCATCTCCTACGGCGCCGTCTCCACCCTCCAGGCCATCGCCGACTCCCAGGGCAACAGCGGCGCGACGCCGTGGATCGGCCTGTTCTCCCCGGTCACCCTGATCGACGGCGTCCAGTCCGCGCTGCTCGGCGGCACCTCGTCGTTCCCCAGCGGCGTCGGCCCGACGACCGGCCAGGGCTTCGTCTACCTGATCGTCGTCCTCGGCCTGATCGCCGCGTGCTACGGCCTGCTGCTGCGCCGCTACAAGAAGGTGGGCCTGTGACAACGCTCCAGATCGACCACGTCTCCCGCTGGTTCGGCAACGTGGTCGCCGTCAACGACATCACCATGACCATCGGCCCCGGTGTCACCGGCCTCCTCGGCCCCAACGGTGCCGGCAAGTCCACCCTCATCAACATGATGGGCGGCTTCCTCGCCCCCTCCACCGGCACCGTCACCCTCGACGGACAGCAGGTGTGGCGCAACGAGTCGGTGTACAAGCACATCGGCATCGTCCCCGAGCGGGAGGCGATGTACGACTTCCTCACCGGCCAGGAGTTCGTCCTCGCCAACGCCGAGCTGCACGGCCTCGGCGCCGAGGCCGCCCAGCGCGCGCTCGCCACCGTCGAGATGGAGCACGCCCAGGACCGGAAGATCTCCACCTACTCCAAGGGCATGCGCCAGCGCGTGAAGATGGCGTCCGCGCTCGTCCACGACCCCTCGCTGCTGCTGCTCGACGAGCCCTTCAACGGCATGGACCCGCGCCAGCGGCTGCAGCTGATGGAGCTGCTGCGCACCATGGGCGACGAGGGGCGCACCGTGCTGTTCTCCTCGCACATCCTGGAGGAGGTCGAGCAGCTCGCCCGGCACATCGAGGTCGTCGTCGCCGGACGGCACGCGGCCAGCGGCGACTTCCGCAAGATCCGCCGCCTGATGACCGACCGCCCCCACCGTTACGTGGTCCGTTCCAGCGACGACCGCGCCCTCGCGGCCGCCCTGATCGCCGACCCGTCGACCGCGGGCATCGAGGTCGACGCAGTCGAGGGCGGGCTGATCGTCCAGGCCGTCGACTTCGGCCGCTTCACCACGCTGCTGCCCAAGGTCGCCAGTGACCACGGCATCCGGCTCCTCACGGTCTCGCCCTCGGACGAGTCCCTGGAGTCCGTCTTCTCGTATCTCGTCGCGGCGTAGGAGGCCGAAGATGTACGACCCCACAGTCGCCCGGCTCACCTACCGGGCCCTGCTCGGCCGCCGCCGGGCCCTCGTGCTCGGCGCGCTGCCCCTGCTGCTCATCGTGATCTCGGTGGCGGTACGCCTGCTGACCGGCGCCGACGACCAGGTCGCCGCCGACGTGCTCGGCGGGTTCGCGCTCGCCACCATGGTGCCGATCATCGGCGTCATCGCGGGCACGGGCGCGATCGGCCCGGAGATCGACGACGGCTCCGTGGTCTATCTGCTGTCCAAGCCGCTGAAGCGGCCGACGATCATCTTCACCAAGCTGATCGTCGCCGTCGCGGTGACCATGGTGTTCTCCGCGCTGCCCACCCTGATCGCGGGCCTGATCCTCAACGGCAACGGCCAGCAGGTCGCCGTCGCCTACACGGTCGCCGCGCTCGTCGCCTCCATCGCCTACTCCGCGATGTTCCTGCTGCTCGGCACGGTCTCGCGGCACGCGGTGGTCTTCGGGCTCGTCTACGCCCTGGTCTGGGAGGCCCTGTTCGGCTCCCTGGTCTCCGGCGCCCGCACCCTGAGCGTCCAGCAGTGGTCCCTCGCGGTCGCGCACAAGATGGTCGGCACCGACCTGATCACCTCCGACGTCGGCCTCCCGACGGCCACCGCCCTGCTGATCGTGGTCACCGTGGCGGCCACCTGGTACGCGGGCCAGCGGCTGCGGGCGCTGACCCTGGCGGGCGAGGAGTAGGAGACGCCCTGACGGGGACCTCATCCCCGTCCGGGCACACTGACGAAAGCGGGACGCGCGGCGAGGAGGACGCCATGGCACGGGAACAGCCGACGGGGGAGACGGTGCCAGATCCCTGGGAGGGCGCTGAACTGGACGAGGACTTCGTCCGGGCCGCCGAGACCTCCGAGCCGTCCGCCCGTGCCCGGATGCTCGCCGCCCGCTGGCGGGCCGAGCGCCCCGAACCCCAGCCGTGGCGGGCCGACGCACCGCCCGCGGGCTGGTTCTTCAGCCGCTCGCGCCGGCGCAGGCGCAAGGGTTAATTCGCTGGCGCCGGGCCTTTGGGCTGGGGCACAGTGGGGGAGCTGACGCCGGGTCCCGAAGCCCGGCGCGCCCCCCGTACCGGGAGAGGAGCCGGCCGTCGCCAGGCCGGCTTCCGTCAGGACGGTCCCGGGCGGGCTCCGGGGCCATTACCCGCCGTCGAGCCCGCTCCCGCACAGGGACCGTCCGGGGCGGCCGCTTCGAGCACGCGATGTCGCTCACGCGTGGGCCGCCCACCCGGAGAACCGGCCGTGAGGCAGGGCAGGGTTCCGCCGTGCCCTGCCTCTCAGCCGAGCAGTCGCTCCAGCACCAGCGCGATGCCGTCCTCCTCGTTGGACGCGGTCACCTCGTCGGCCACGGCCTTCAGCGCCTCGTGGGCGTTGCCCATGGCCACGCCGTGCGCGGCCCAGGCGAACATCGGCAGGTCGTTCGGCATGTCGCCGAAGGCGATCGTGTCGGCCGCCCTCAGCTTCAGCCGCCGGGCCGCCAGCGAAAGCCCCGTGGCCTTGGTCAGCCCGAGCGGCAGCAGCTCCACGATGCCCTCGCCCGCCATGACGACGGTGACGAAACCGCCCGCCGCGCGCGAGGCCGCGTCCGCCAACTCGTCCGTGGACAGCGTCGGATGCTGGATGTAGATCTTGTTCAGCGGGGCTTCCCACAGGTCGGCCGCGTCCGTGAAGGCTTTGGCCGGCAGCCGGCCGAGGACCGCGTAACCGGGGCCCACCATGACCTCGCCGTCCAGCCCGTCCCGGCTCGCCGCCAGGTACAGCGGGCCCACCTCGGCCTCGATCTTGGCCAGAGCCACGCTCGCCAGCTGCCGGTCCAGGGTCACCGAGGTCAGCAGCCGGTGCTGTCCGGCGTCGTAGACCTGGGCGCCCTGGCCGCAGACGGCGAGGCCCTGGTAGCCGAGGTCCTCCAGGATGGGCCGGGTCCACGGGACCGCGCGGCCGGTGACGACGATGTGCGCCGCGCCCGCCGCCGCGGCGGCGGCGAGTGCCGCACGGGTGCGCGGTGAGATGGCCTCGTCGCCGCTCAGCAGTGTGCCGTCCAGATCGGTCGCGATCAGGCCGTAGGGGAAGACGTTGCTCACTTGGCGACCGGCTCCAGGACTTCCCGCCCGCCCAGGTAGGGACGCAGAACCTCGGGGACACGGACCGAGCCGTCGGGCTGCTGGTGGTTCTCCAGGATCGCCACGATGGTGCGCGGTACGGCGCACAGCGTGCCGTTGAGCGTGGCCAGCGGGCGGACCTGCTTGCCGTCGCGCATCCGGATCTGGAGCCGGCGGGACTGGTACTCGGTGCAGTCGGAGGTGGACGTCAGCTCGCGGTACTTGCCCTGGGTCGGGACCCACGCCTCGCAGTCGAACTTGCGGGCGGCGGAGGAGCCCAGGTCACCGGTGGCCACGTCGATCACGCGGAACGGCAGTTCCAGCGAGGTCAGCCACTGCTTCTCCCACTCCAGCAGACGCTGGTGCTCGGCCTCGGAGTCCTCAGGGGCGACGTAGGAGAACATCTCCACCTTGTCGAACTGGTGGACCCGGAAGATGCCCCGGGTGTCCTTGCCGTGCGAACCGGCCTCGCGGCGGAAGCAGGGAGAGAAGCCGGCATAGCGCAGCGGCAGCCGGTCGGCGTCGATGATCTCGTCCATGTGGTACGCGGCGAGCGCCACCTCGGAGGTGCCGACCAGGTAGAGGTCGTCCTTGTCCAGGTGGTACACGTCCTGCGCGGCCTGGCCGAGGAAGCCGGTGCCCGCCATGGACTGGGGGCGGACCAGCGCCGGGGTCAGCATCGGGGTGAAGCCGGCCGCGGTGGCCTGTGCGATGGCCGCGTTGACCAGGGCCAGCTCCAGCAGGGCGCCGACGCCGGTGAGGAAGTAGAAGCGGGAGCCGGAGACCTTGGCGCCGCGCTCGGTGTCGATCGCGCCGAGGATGTGGCCGAGTTCCAGGTGGTCCTTGGGCGCGAAGCCCTCGGCGTCGAAGTCGCGGATCTCGCCGTGCGTCTCCAGGGTGACGAAGTCCTCCTCGCCACCGACCGGCACGGCGGGGTGGACGAGGTTGCCGAGCCCGAGCAGCAGGCGCTGGGTCTCCGCGTCGGCCTCGTCGCGCTCGGCGTCGGCCGCCTTCACGTCGGCCTTGAGCTGCTCGGCACGGCTGAGCAGCTCGGCCCGCTCCTCGGGGGTGGCCTTGGGGATCAGCTTGCCGAGCTGCTTCTGCTCGGCGCGCAGCTCGTCGAAACGGACACCCGATGACCTGCGCCGCTCGTCGGCGGACAGGAGGGAGTCGACGAGCGCGACGTCCTCTCCACGAGCACGCTGGGAGGCGCGCGCACGGTCAGGGTCCTCACGAAGCAGGCGAAGGTCAATCACAGGCCCAAGGCTACCGGTGCGCGCGGACGGGCCGGGACCCATATGCCCCGGGCGGCCCGGCAGGGCCGGACTCCCTTGCGTCGGCGGGTACTTGGCGGGGCTGTCGGACCCGTCGTCGTCCACAGAGATCCACACCCCGGGGCAAGTTATCCACAGGCTGTGTGAAGTGACTGTGGATTTCGGAATTGATCATTCCGAATGCCCTGTCATTCCGAAGAATGCACGGTTCAAACTCCCCGCGTAGCCACTTTCGGGTGGAAAGGGGTGGTCCCAAAAGCTGAATCGATGGAAACAGGTGGACGAAGAGTGAACCGGGATGGGCCGAACGCCCCTATGGGCAGAAGGGTGATTTGTCGACCGGACGGCCCTTGTTGTCGACTTGTCCCCAGGTCGAGAAGCGTACCTGTGGATAACTTCTGTGGATAACGGAGCGGGCTAGAAGCGGCCGTCCTGGCAGCGGGTCACCCAGTCGGAGGCTGCCAGGAACTCCTGGTCCGATGTACCTGGAAGCATCGGCCGTGCCCCGCCCGGCGCGATGTCGGCGCGCGGATAGGAACCCAGGAATCGCACCTGGAGACAGATCCGCTTCAGCCCCGTCAGCGCCTCCGCCATCCGCCGGTCGGAGATGTGCCCCTCGGCGTCCACGCAGAAGCAGTAGTTGCCGATGCCCTGGCCGGTCGGGCGGGACTGGAGCAGCATCAGGTTGATGCCCCGGGTGGCGAACTCGCCCAGCAGATCACGCAGGGCGCCGGGGTGGTCGTCCCGCTGCCACAACACCACCGAGGTCTTGTCGGCGCCGGTCGGCGCGGCGGGCCGGGCGGGCCTGCCCACCAGCACGAAGCGGGTCTGCGCGTTCTCCGCGTCGTGGATACCGGTCTCCAGCGGGACCAGGCCGTACCGCGCCGCCGCGAACTCGCCCGCGAAGGCGGCGTCGTACCGGCCCTCCTGGACCAGCCGGGCGCCGTCCGCGTTCGAGGCGGCGGACTCCCACAGGGCGTCCGGGAGATGGGCGCGCAGCCAGTTGCGGACCTGCGGCTGGGCGGCGGGATGCGCGGTGACCGTCTTGATGTCGGTGACCTTCGTACCTGGCCTGACCAGCAGCGCGAAGGTGATCGAAAGCAGCACCTCGCGGTAGATGGTGAGCGGTTCGCCGGCGACCAGCTCGTCCAGGGTGGTGGTGATCCCGCCCTCTACCGAGTTCTCGATCGGCACGAACGCGGCCTCCGCCTCGCCGGTGCGCACCGCGTCCAGCGCGGACTGCACCGAGACGTACGGGATCAGCTGGCGGGTGGCGGCCTCCGGGAGAGTGCGGAGGGCGACTTCGGTGAAAGTGCCTTCGGGACCGAGGTACGCGTAGCTCGCTGGCATGTCCTCACCCTAATGGCCCTGCGGCGACCCGTCCCGACCGTCTCATCACAGCCACTCTTCCGGGTGGTTTCAACCCCGGATGCCTGCGAAGAGGGTGCCCGCGGTGCGTAGTCAGGTCTCCAGCAGCCGCTGCCCCACGTACTCACCCCGCGCCGCGCCGCCCGGCACTGCGAAGAGCCCGCTGGCCTCGTGCCGCAGATACCGCGAGAGCGCGTCGCCCCGGTCGAGCTTGCGCTGCACCGGCACGAAGCCGCGCAGCGGGTCGGCCTGCCAGCAGATGAACAGCAGCCCGGCGTCGGGGGTGCCGTCCGGGTCGAAGCCGTCGTGGAAGGAGAACGGGCGGCGCAGCATCGCCGCCCCGCCGTTCTGGTCGGGCCGGGTGATCCGGGCGTGCGCGTTGAGCGGGACGACGTACTCGCCCCCGGCGTCCGCCTTCTCCAGGTCCATCGCGGTGGTCTCGTCGCCGCCGGACAGCGGGCCGCCGTCCGACTTGCGGCGGCCGATCACCGCCTCCTGCGCCGGGCGCGCCAGCTTCTCCCAGTCGTCCAGGAGCATCCGGACGCGGCGGACCACGGCGTAGGAGCCGTTCGCCATCCAGGCGGGCTCGCCCGAGGCGGGTACGAAGATCCGCCGGTCGAAGTCGGGCTCGGTGGGCTTGGGGTTGCGGGTGCCGTCGATCTGACCCATCAGGTTGCGCGTGGTCATGGGCTGGGCGGTGGTGCCCGGGGAGCGGTTGAAGCCCTTCATCTGCCAGCGGACGCGGGCCGTGTCGCCCGCCTCCTTCTGGAGCGTGCGCAGGGCGTGGAAGGCGACCAGCGCGTCATTGGCGCCTGTCTGTACCCAGAGGTCGCCTTCGCCGCGCTTCTTGTCCAGACGGTCGGCGGAGAAGTCGGGCAGCGGGTCCAGCGCGGCCGGCCGCTGCTTCTCCAGCCCGGTGCGGGCGAAGAAGCTGTGCCCGAAGCCGAAGGTGACCGTCAGCGAGGAGGGGCCGGCGTCGCGGGCCACGTCGGTGTCGTCGTGCGGCGCCGGCTCGCCCGCCATCAGCCGCTCGGTCGCCGCCGACCAGCGGCGCAGCAGGGCCGCCGCCTCCCTGCGGCCCGCGCCCGGCTTCAGATCGAAGGCTACGAGAAGGCCGTGGGCCTGGAGCGGGTCGGTGATACCGGGCTGATGTTTCCCGTGAAACATCGCGCGGTCCGAGCCGATCGAGGTGAGCGGCGTGGCCGGGGCGGGCGCGGCGGCATACCCCAGCGCGCCGCCCGCCGCGCCGAGTACAAGGCCGGTGGCCCCGGCGGTGCCGAGCAGGGTGCGCCGGGAGACACCCGGGTGCTGCTCGGGTGTGCGGTTCTGGGGGACGGACGGGTCGGGCATGGTGCGGTTCAGCCGATCTGCGCGTTCTTGGAGACGGTCACCTGGTCGATGTCGGAGGTCCGTACGGTGACGGCGACCTCCCAGTCGCCCGCGAGGGGGACCTGGACACCGCTCGCCGCCCAGTGGCCGGTGGTGATGTGTTCCGGGGCCACGGGGAGCGGCCCGATCTTCTTCGCCTTCAGGGTGAGGGCGACCTTCACCTCGGGGACGTCGTAGGGGCGGCCGTCGGGCCGCTGGACGTAGACGTGCATCTCGTTGGCGCCGACACGGGCGGGGTCGAGGTCGAACCGGACCAGGCCCTTCTCGCCGCCGGTGTCGAAGGGTATGTCGAGGGTGAGAGCGCCGGAGGTGTCGGCCGGAGAGCTGGCGGCAGGTGCGGTGGCCGCCCTGGCCTCCTGCTCGGTGCGGCCCGGCTCGGTCTGGGTGAGCGCGGTGGTCACGGCGAGCAGCACCACGGCGACACCCGCCTCCGCGAGCACCGACCGGCGCAGCCCGGAGCGATTCGGGTCGGCGTCGCGCAGCCGCTTGCGCCGCGCGGTGTCGATCGCGTCCCGCTGCCGGGTGAGCTGGGCGGCCCGAGCCGCGTCGGCCGGCGCCGCGGTTTCCGCGGGAGCCTCCGCCTCAGAAGCCCCGGCGGTGGCAGCCGTGGCCGGCACGGGCGCTTCGTCCCGCGTCCCGGGTCGCTCGGTGCCCGTCGGCTCGGGGGCCGGTGTGGAAGCCGCGCCCTTCTCCACATGCTCCCCGCCACCCGCGCCGGCAGTGACGGCCGGCACGGCGGCGGGGGTTGCCGCCACCGCCCCCTCTTCCTGCTGCGGCTCCGCCAGCCGCCCCGTCCACCGCCGGGAGATCCACGCCAGCCCCACCATGACGGCGACGAGGCCCAGCTTGACCAGCAGCAACTGCCCGTAGCGGGTGTCGGTGAAGGCGGACCAGGAGCCCAGCTGGCGCCAGGACTGGTACACGCCGGTGGCGACCAGCGCGAGGACGGAGCCGAAGGCGAGCCGGGAGAAGCGGTGGACGGCGTCGGCCCCGAGCGGGGTGCCGGCGGGCGCCCGGTACAGGGCGACGAGCAGTGCGGTCAGCCCGCCGAACCATCCGGCGACGGCGAGCAGGTGGACGATGTCGACGGGCATGGCTATGCCCGGCTGCAGCCCGGTGGACGCGTGCTCGGCCAGCGCCCAGCTCGCCGCGAGCCCGGCCGCCACGACGATCCCGCCGATGGCGAGCCCGAAGCCGAGATCACGCCGCTCGGCCGCCACACCCTCGTCGGCGCCCCCTTCCTCTTCTTCCCGCCGCGCGTACGCCCCGAAGAGCACCGCCACGAACAGCGCGGCGGCGGCGAGCAGCAGCAGCCGGGATACCAGCGCGGCGCCGGTCTTGGTCTGGAGCACCTGGCCGAGCAGATCGAGGTCGAAGACGTCCCCGAGCTTGCCGGACGAGGTGTACGAGCCCCGGAGCAGCAGCAGCCCCAGCGTGGCCGCGGTGAGCGTCAGCCAGCCCCCGACCACCAGCCGCTGCAGCGCCCGTACCCCCGCGCCCTGCCGCCAGCAGGCCAGTACGAAGGCGGCGCCGCCGGTCAGCACGATGAAGCCCGCGTAGGAGAGGTACCGGCCCAGCGAGTACAGCCCGCCCACGACCCCGCCGCCCGCGCCCCCGGTGCCGGTGACGACGGTGGCCGAGGGGGCGCCGATGGAGAAGGTGTAGGCCCCGGCGACGGGATGGCTGTCGGCGGAGACGACCTGGTAGGCGACCGTGTAGGTGCCGTCCGCGAGCCCCGCGTGCAGCCGGACCGCGTACGTGGTGCCGCTGACGTTCGCCGGCTTGCCCGACTGGACCGGCTTGCCCTTGGGGTCGAGGACGCGCAGGGCGCCGTCGCCCATCGCCACCTGCTCGGAGAAGGTGACCGATATCTGCGTGGGCGCCCGGTCGACCACCACCCCCTGCGCGGGGTCGCTGCCGGTCAGCGCGGCGTGCGCGGAGGCGGGCGAGGCGCCCGCGAACAGCGCGCCTGCGACGGCGAGGAGCAGCAGTACCAGGGTGCGCAGCCGGGGGGTGATGGTCCGCGTCAAGGTGATCCCTCCCTCAGTGTCCGGTCGACGGGTTGTACGTGGCGGACCGCACCGGCATCTCGACGGTGAGCGGACCGGACCGGGCGAAACCCAGTTTCAGCGTGACGGTCTGGCCCTGGTGCGGTTTCTGCCGGAGCTGCTCGAACATCAGGTGGTTGCCGCCGCTCCGGAAGACGAGCCGGCCGTGCGCGGGCACCGCGAACGAGGTCCGCTCGGCCATGGTTCCGCCGCTGGTGCTGTGCATGGTCACCTTGCCGATGTCGCTGCTGACCGAGGTCAGCTCGTCCTGCTCGCCGCCCTCGTTGGTGACGGTGAGGAAGCCGGCGGCCATGTCGGCGGCGACCGGCTGGGGCATGTAGGTGGCGCTCACGGACAGGTCGGGCTCGCCGGACCCCTGGCCGGAGCCGCAGCCCGCGAGGGCCAGGGCGGCGGCGAGGGCGGTGACGGGCAGCACGGCCCGCCTCACGGCTTCGCTCCCCGTACGAGCTTGGGCAGGTCCTTGGTCCAGTCGTCGACGGTGGCGTCCTCGCCGTAGAGGACGTAGCCGCCGTTCGTCTTGGGGGAGAAGGCGATGACCTGGGTGCCGTGGACGGAGACGGTCTTGCCGTTCTTGTCCTTGGCTGTCGGCTCCACGGAGATGCCGAGCGAGCGGGCGCTCGCCTGGATGGTGGCGAAGTCGCCGGTCAGGCCGGTGAAGCGCGGGTCGATGCTCTTGAGCCAGGTGCCCAGCTCGGTGGGAGTGTCGCGGCCGGGGTCGGTGGTGACGAAGACGACGCGCAGGTCGTCCTGCTCGGCCTTGGGCAGCGCCTTCGTGGCGACGGCGATGTTGCTCATCGTCGTGGGGCACACGTCGGGGCAGTGGGTGTAGCCGAAGTAGACGAGCGTCGGGTGGCCCTCGGTCGCGGCCCGCAGGTCGTACTTCTTGCCGCGGGTGTCGGTGAGGACCAGGTCGGGCTTGGCGAAGGGCTGGTCGAGGACGGTGGCCGCCCGGTCGGAGCCGGACTCCTCGGAGAGCACGGAGACGGGCGACACGGAGTCGTCACCGCTGCCGCACGCGAACAGGGTGAAGGCGGCGGCGGTCAGCAGCGCCGCCGCGGCCAGGGTCTTCTTGCGCGGAGAAAGCATGGAGAGATGTCCCAGGGGGGTCGAGAACTCCCGTGTGCGCCGGGGCCGTACCGGGCGGGCACGGCCCCGACGCACACGGATCAGCGGAAGGTCAGGCGGTGCGGCGGCGGCCCGCGAGGACGCCGTAGGCCACGCCCGCGACGCCGATCACGATGCCGACGATGCCCAGCA
>NZ_JBHXLV010000041.1:0-39954 GCF_042721685.1 Streptomyces sp. NPDC058459
GCGCCTCCCCGGTTCGTTCAGGGGGTGTGAGCGAGAACAACCGTGACGGAAAGCGCACCGCCCGCCAGCGCCTGGCCGCCGAGCGCGAGAAGCAGAAGTCCGCGGAGAAGCGCCGGCGCGCGCTGATCGTCGGCGTGAGTGTCGTCGGCGTGCTGGGCCTCGCCGCGGTGATCGGGGTCATCGCGGCCAACGCCGGCAAGGACAAGGGCAGCAAGAACGCGGGCCCGGTCGTGGCCCCCTCCGGCGCCCAGGGCAAGGACAGCCTGGCGATCCCGGTCGGCAAGGAGGGCGCCAGGTCCACGCTCACCGTCTGGGAGGACTTCCGCTGCCCGGCCTGCCAGTCCTTCGAGACGCGGTACCGCTCCACGCTGCACGGGCTGACCGACGCGGGCAGGCTCCGGGTCGAGTACCACCTGGTCCGCCTGATCGACGGCAACATGCGCGGCACCGGCTCGCTGCACTCGGCCAACGCGGCCGCCTGCGCCCAGGACGCCGGAAAGTTCCGCGAGTACCACGACGTGCTGTACGCGAACCAGCCCCCGGAGACCGACGACGCCTTCGCCGACAACGGCAAGCTGATCGACCTCGCGGGCAAGGTCAAGGGCCTCGACACACCGGCGTTCCGCTCCTGTGTGAAGGACGGCACGCACAACACCTGGGTGGACCGCTCGCAGCAGGCGTTCGCCTCCGGCGGCTTCGGCGGCACCCCGACCGTGCTGTTCGGCGGCAAGAACATCTACCAGGACCAGTCCATGACCCCCGAGAAGCTCAAGGAGATGGTGGAGAGCGCCGACCGCGGTTGAGGGGCTTTTCTCACCTCCCCGTTATGGACCCGTAGCCCGGCCGCGCGGCGACCGCACGGCCCGGCACGGTAGCGTCGGTCCTGCCATGGAACTTGCCTACATTCCCAGTCCGTCGCGCGGGGTGCTGCACCTCGGCCCCATCCCGCTGCGCGGTTACGCCTTCTGCATCATCATCGGTGTCTTCGTCGCCGTCTGGCTCGGCAACAAGCGCTGGATCGCGCGGGGCGGCCGCCCCGGCACGGTCGCCGACATCGCGGTGTGGGCCGTGCCCTTCGGCCTCGTCGGCGGCCGGCTCTACCACGTGATCACGGACTATGAGCTGTACTTCAGCCCGGGTCGGAACTGGGTGGACGCCTTCAAGGTGTGGGAGGGCGGCCTCGGCATCTGGGGCGCCATCGCCCTCGGTGCGCTAGGCGCCTGGATCGGCGCCCGGCGCATGGGCGTGGCCCTGCCCGCCTACGCCGACGCCGTCGCACCCGGCATCGCCTTCGCCCAGGCCATCGGCCGCTGGGGCAACTGGTTCAACCAGGAGCTGTACGGCCACCAGACCCACCTGCCCTGGGCCCTGCACATCACCTCCTCCGAGGGCGGCCGGGTACCGGGCTACTACCACCCGACCTTCCTCTACGAGTCGCTGTGGTGCGTGGGCGTCGGCCTCCTGGTCATCTGGGCCGACCGCCGCTTCAAGCTGGGCCACGGCCGCGCCTTCGCGCTGTACGTCGCCGCGTACTGCTCGGGCCGCGTCTGGATCGAGTACATGCGGGTGGACGACGCCCACCACATCCTGGGTGTCCGGCTGAACGTCTGGACCGCCATCGTGGTGTTCCTGCTCGCCGTGACCTACCTGGTGCTCTCGGCCCGGCGGCGGCCGGGGCGCGAGGCGGCCGTGGAGCAGGGTGTCCCCGACGGTCCGGCGGATGCTGGGACCGGGGCCGACGCGGATGACACCGAGGCCAAGGCCGATATGACCAAGGCGAACGAGGCGGACAAGGCCGAGAAGGCCGAGAGGGCCGACAAGACCGAGTCCGAGGACACCCCGGCCGAGTCCGAGCCAGAGCCCGAGTCCGAGCCCGAGCCGGAGGCCGGCGTCAAGGACACCGCCGACTCCGGCAAGAAGGGCTGACCTCGGCCCCGTACGCATGGCGATGGGCGTCCGGAACACCTCCGGGCGCCCATCGCCGTGTTCAGGCCCCTCCCGCCATCGACAGGATGCGCTGGGCCTGGGCCACCGCCGCCGCGTCGATGAAACGGCCGTCCGGCAGGGCGAGGGCCCCCTGCTCGGCGGCCGCCGCCTTCAGCACCGTCTCGGCCTCCGCGACCTCCTCCGGGGTGGGGAGGTAGGCCCGCGCGATCACCGGGAGCTGGCGGGGATGGATCGCCGCCCGGCCCACGAAGCCGAGGGCGCGGCCACGGGCGCAGGACGCGGCGAGCCCCTCCAGGTCCCGTACGTCGGGATGCACCGACTGGGGCGGCGGGGCCAGGCCGGCCGCGCGGGCGGCCACCACCACCCGCGCCCGGCACCAGTCCAGGCCCGCGTCGGCCCGTACCCCGAGGTCCGAGCGCAGGTCGGCCTCGCCGAGGGAGAGGCCCCGCAGGGCGGGATGGGCGGTGGCGATGGCGTAGGCGTGCTCGATGCCGAGGGCCGACTCCAGCAGCGCGTACAGCGGCAGCGCGGTGGCCTCGGCGGTACGGCGGATCTGCTCGGGCACCGCCACCTTGGGCAGCCGCAGGCCGGAGGCGCCCGGCAGGTCGGCCAGGGCCGCGAGGTCGGCCGTCGCCCAGGGTCCGTCGGGGCCGTTGAGGCGGATGTGGACCGGGACCGGCTGGGGGTCGGCGAGCCGGTCGGCGGTGGCCGCGCGGGCGTACTCCTTGCGGTCCGGGGCGACCGCGTCCTCCAGGTCGATCACCACCACGTCGGCGCCCGCCGCGAGCGCCTTGTCCACCACGCGCGGCCGGTCGCCGGGGACGTACAGCCAGGTCAGCGGGGTCACAGCGCACCCTCCTCGCGCAGCGCGCCGATCTCGGCCGGGCCGAGGCCCAGCTCGGTGAGGACCGTGTCGGTGTCGGCGCCGTGCCCGCGCCCGGCCCAGCGGATCGCGCCGGGGGTCGCGGAGAGCCGGAAGAGCACGTTCTGCATGCGCAGCGGGCCCAGGTCCGGGTCGGGGACGGTGGTGACCGTGTCCAGCGCCTGGTACTGCGGGTCCTCGAACACGTCCCGTACGTCCTGCACCGGGGCGATGGCCGCCTCCGCCTTCTCGAAGGCGGACAGCACGTCGTCGCGGGTGCGGGCCGCGATCCAGGCGCCGACCGCCCGGTCCAGCTCGTCGGTGTGCGCGGCCCGCTGGACCCCGGTGGCGAACCACGGTTCGTCGATCAGCTCCGGGCGGCCCACCAGCCGCATCACCCGCTCCGCCACCGACTGCGCCGAGGTGGAGACCGCGACCCAGCTGCCGTCCAGGGTGCGGTAGGTGTTGCGCGGGGCGTTGTTCGCGGACCGGTTGCCGGTGCGCTCCTGGACGTGGCCGAGCTGGTCGTACCAGGTCGGCTGGGGGCCCAGCACGGCGAGCATCGGCTCGATGATCGCCATGTCGACCACCTGTCCGGCGCCGGTGCGCTGCCGGGCGGCCAGCGCGGCGAGCACGGCGTACGCGGTGGCCAGCGCGGCGATGGAGTCGGCGAGCCCGAAGGGCGGCAGGGTCGGGGGTGCCTCCGGCTCACCGGTGAGGGCCGCGAAACCGCTCATCGCCTCGGCCAGCGTGCCGAAGCCTGGCCGGTGCGCGTACGGGCCGAACTGGCCGAAGGCGGTGACCCGCGCCAGGACCAGCCGGGGGTTGGCCGCCGACAGCTCCGGCCAGCCCAGGTCCCACTTCTCCAGCGTGCCGGGGCGGAAGTTCTCGATCACCACGTCGGCGGTTGCGGCGAGCCTCAGCAGGGTGTCCCGGCCACCCGGGCGGGACAGGTCCAGGGTGATGGTCCGCTTGTTGCGGCCGAGCACCTTCCACCACAGGCCGATGCCGTCCTTGGCCGGGCCGTGCCCCCGGGACGGGTCGGGCCGCAGCGGATGCTCCACCTTGATCACCTCGGCGCCGAAGTCGCCGAGCATCGTGGCGGCCAGCGGACCGGCGAACAGGGTGGCCAGGTCCAGCACCCGCAGGCCGTCCAGCGGCGGGCGGGCCGCGTTCTCGGACCGGTCGGCGCTCATGCGGTGTACTGCGTCTCGATCTCGGGGCGGTACGGCATCGACCCCGACGCCCCTTCCCGCTGCACCGACAGCGCGGCCGCGGCCGCCGCCCAGGACAGCGCCTCCCGCAGCGGCTTCTCCTCGGCCACGGCGACCGCGTACGCCCCGGCGAAGGTGTCGCCCGCGCCCGTGGAGTCGATCGCGGCGACCTGGTGCGCGGGCACCGCGAGCGGCTCGGTGTCCCGGGACACGTACAGCACCCCCGCCTCGCCGAGGGTGAGCACCACCTCCGGCACCAGGTCGAGCAGGCCGACGGCCGCGTCGAGGGGGTCGGTGCGGCCGGTGAGGGTGACGGCCTCGTAGGCGTTGGGGACCAGCACGTCGGTCACGCTCAGCAGCTCCTCCGGCAGCGGCTGCGCGGGGGAGGGGGTGAGCACCGTGCGGACGCCGTGCCGCCGGGCCGCCTCCGCGCCCGCGATCACGGCCCGGAGCGGCACTTCGAGCTGGAGCAGCAGGGCGTCGGCGGAGGCGATCAGGCCCTCGTCGCCGGGGGAGAGGTGGTCGACGGTGCCGTTGGCGCCGGGGACGACGACGATGGAGTTGCCGCCCTCGTCGTCCACCACGATGTGCGCGGTGCCGGACGGCCCCTCCACCGTGCGCAGGAAGTCGGTGTCCACCCCGGAGTGTTCGAGGGTCTCGCGGAGCCGGGTGCCGTACGTGTCGTTGCCGACCGCGCCGATCAGCGACACCACGGCACCGGCGCGGGCGGCGGCGGTCGCCTGGTTTGCGCCCTTGCCGCCGGGAATGGTGCGGAACTCCCGGCCGGTGACGGTCTCGCCGCGCTGCGGTGCCTTGGTGACATAGGTGACGAGGTCCATGTTCGTGCTGCCGAGCACGACGATGTGGGTCATGGGCGGGTCGCCTCCAGGTGGGTGAGTCGGGCGAGGGTGTCGAAGCCGGTGCCGTCGAAGTCGGCGACCGAGGTGGCGAGCCGGTTCTTCAGCGGGGCCCGCCAGCGCTCCGGCAGCGCGTCGGGGGCGCCCGCGAGGAGGCCCGCGACGCAGCCGGCCGTCGCGCCGTTGGAATCGGTGTCCCAGCCGCCCGACACCGCCCGGCAGACCGAGCCGGTGAAGTCACCGTCGGCGTGGGTGAGCGCGGCGGTGATCAGGGCGGTGTTGGGCAGGGCGTGCACCCAGTGGTGGGTGGGGCCGTACATCGTGTGGAGCGCGTCCACCACGTCATCGAAGTCCGTGTGCCGCTCGGCCAGCCGGACGGCCTGGCCGACGGCGCGGGCGAGCCGGGAGCCGGGCGGGACCACGGTGAGGCCGGTGCGCAGGCAGGCGTGCACGTCCTGGGTGCCGGAGGTGGCCGCGGCGATCACGGCGGCCGCGAACATCGCCGCGTGGACGCCGGTGGCGGTGTGGGTGAGGACCGCGTCCCGGTGCGCCTGCGCGGCGGCGGCCCCCGGGTCGCCCGCGTTGGTCCAGCCGTGCACATCGGCACGGATCAGGGCGCCGATCCACTCCCGGAACGGGTTGCGGAACCGGGCGGTGTGCGGAGGCTCCACCCCGGCGAGCAGGTTGCGCAGGGCGACGCGTTCGGCGGTGAAGGCGCGGCCGGGCGGGAGTTCGTCCAGCCAGAGCCGGGCCACGTCGTCGGTGGTGAAGGCGCGGCCGTGCCGGCGCAGGAGCAGCAGGCCCAGCAGGGGGTAGTTGAGGTCGTCGTCCTCCGGCATGCCGTCGATGTTCTCGGCCAGCGAGGTCGGGGCGGAACGGCGGTTCCAGGGGTGCCGGGCGAGCAGCTCCCCGGGCACGCCCTTCGCGGTGAACCAGGTGGTCAGCGGCCAGTTGCCGGTGGCGCGGGCCAGGGCGCGGATGCCGTCCAGGGGGAGCTTCTCCACCGGTTTGCCGAGCAGACAGCCGATGGCCCGGCCCAGCCAGGCGGCCTCCAGCGCGTCCGGGCCGGGGGCCGTGCGCGTGGTGGGGGAGGCGGGCCAGTCGGGGCACAGGGCCTTGATCCGGTCCAGCGCGGTCGGCTCCTGGTCGGCCGACTCGCTGGGCAGCTCGGCCAGTTCGTCGAGCAGGTCCTCGGCGAGCAGGCGCAGGTAGCGGGAGACGGGCTCCGGTGAGGCACCGGCGCGCTCCGGGGCGTCCGCGCCGCCCGCCGCGCGCCAGCGCGCCTCGATCCGGGTGGCGTTACGGCCGTCCAGGCGGGCCTGGCGCAGCTCATGGCCGACCAGGTCCTCGGGCTGCGTCCACGTCAGCCGGAGCATGCGGTACCTCCCAGCGCGGCGAACGCCCGCTCGTGCGCCCGGCGCCGCCCGGTGTCCCGGGCGAACACCTCGCGGGCGACCTCGGTCAGTTCGCGGGCCGGGGCCCACAGGTCGAGGCGGCTCGCCTCAGCGACCGTCTTCGCCCAGTCCTCGGGCACCGGCGAGCCGAGCGCGCCCGCGAGCGCGCCGGCCATGGTGGCGATCGAGTCGCAGTCCCTGCCGTAGTTCACCGCGCCCAGCACCGCGTGCCGCAGATCACCGCCCGCGACCACCAACATGCCGAGGGCGACCGGGAGTTCCTCGATCGAGTGCAGCCGGGAGGGCCGGCGGGCACCGAGCGAGGGGGCGCGGTAGTCGGGGCCGACCGTGTCGTACGGGGTGACCGCCCGGCGCAGCGGGAGGAGCGCCGACTCGAAGTCGCCGTGTCCGGCGGCCACTTCGCAGACCTTCTCGATGGCCTCGCGGGTGCCGTCCTTGGCCAGCGCCAGGCTCGCGGCCACCACCGAGTCCGGGGTCGCGCCCGGCGCGCACGCGGCGGCCACGGCGGCCGCGAACACCCCGGCCGCCTCCCGCCCGTACGACGACTGGTGGGCGCCCGCCACGTCCAGCGCCTCGGTGTAGGCGCCCGCCGGGTTGGCCGCGTTGACCAGGCCGACCGGGGCCATGTACATCGCCGCCCCGCAGTTGACGATGTTGCCGGTGCCCGCCTCACGCGGGTCCACATGCCCGTACGCGAGCCGGGCCACCAGCCACTTCTCGGCGAGGAAGATCCGCTGCAGCGGCAGCGCCTCCGCCTCCAGCTCCGGAATCCAGCGCGGCTCGGTCATCAGGTCCGGCACCAGGTGCTCCGCGACGGCGTACGCGTCGAGGTGGTCCCGGACGCGGGCGTAGACCCGGATCAGGGCGTGCGTCATCAGGGTGTCGTCGGTGACGTGCCCGTCGCCCTTGTGGTAGGGCGCGATCGGGCGGGCGGTGCGCCAGTCGTCGCCGTTCCAGGGGCCGACGATCCCGTGCACCCGGCCGCCGTGCCGCTCGACGATCTGGTCCGGGCTGTAGCCCTCGACCGGCCCGCCGAGGGCGTCCCCCGCGGCGGCGCCGAGCAGCGCGCCGGTGATCCGCTCGTCCAGACCGGTCCCGCCGGGGCCGGAGATTTCATCACTTCTGGGCATCATGCGCGCATCATCCCTCCGGCCGGGCCCGTTGGGCGGCTTCCAGCAGTCCGGCGAGTTCCACCAGATCGGTGCCGGTCAGCCGGGGCAGCGCGCAGCCGGAGAGGGTCCGGCAGGAGTGCCGCCACGCCTCCGGCACGCACTCCCCGCCGCCCAGCGCCCCGCACAGCGCCCCGGCGAGCGCGGGCGCGGAGTCGGCGACCCGGGACAGGCAGGCGGCCGCCGGTACCGCCTCGGCGAGGCGTCCGGCGGCCGAGAGGGTCAGCGCGAGCGCCACCGGGACGGTCTCGGCGGCGGCGATGCCGTAGCTGTAGACGTGGTCCACGATCTGGTGCTCCAGCAGCGGGACCAGGGCGAACGCGGTGTCGGTGCCGGTCACCAGCGCCAGCGCGTGCCGGGCGTTGCGGCCGATCTCCGTGCTCTCGGGCAGCTCGTCCAGCGCGGCCGCCACACACGCGTCCGCGCCCGCGCCGGACAGAGCCATGGCCAGCGCCGCCGCCATCGCCCGCGCCCCGTGCACCCCGTCACCGTCCTGCGTGTAGCGGGCGTCGAACTCCGCCAGGTCCGCCGCGCGGGCCGGGTCGCCGGGATGGGCGACGGCCAGCACACAGGCCCGTACACAGGCCGCGTCGTCGAAGTAGTGGGGGTTGTCGTGGCCGGAGGCGGGCGGACGCAGCCCGGCGGCGAGGTTGCCGAGGCCCGCGCGGACGGAGATGCGGGCGCGCAGGGGGAGTACGGCCGACTCGATCTCCGGCGCCCGTTCGGCCGCCGCGGCGACCTCGGAGGCGACCGCGGTCCACGTCAGGTCGATCGCGGCGCGCATCCGGCGGTCCCGGCTGAGGTCGCCCAGGACGTCGTCCCCGGCCCGCAGCACCGCCTCGGCCGCGAACGCCGCCCACTCCGCGTCGTCGGAGGGCCCGAGCCTGAGCGGTTCCGGGGGCTGGTTCAGCGCGATGGGCACCGGGAGCGTGGTCGTCGCGTTCTGCTCGGCGAAGGTGTCCAGTTCCCGGGTCAGCCGCCGCGTCCACTCCGGCATCCGGGCCGCCCGGTGCCGCGCCGCGGGCCAGCCGGCCGCGTCCCCGGCGGCCAGCCCCAGCAGCAGGCCCTCGATCCGCCGGGTCACGGCCTGGCCTCCGGGCCGGCGAGGCGGCCACCGGCGGTTCCGGGGGAGGGGACCTCCGGGACCGGGCAGGGCGACCTCCGCGCGGCGGCCGGTGTCGCCGGGGGTTCGGGGGCGCCGGCGGCCAGGGCTGCGAGGGCGGGCGGTGTGGCTTCGGGCGGGCCGGGGATGGGTGTGGCCTGTGGCGCCAGGGGGTCGGGGGCGGCTGGGGTTGTGAGGGCGGGGGGCGTGGCCTCGGGCGTTCGGGTGATGTGTGCGGCCGGGCGGAGCGGCGTCCGGTCGTCGGGGTCCGGCTCCGAGGGGGCGGGCCCGGCCGGGCGGAGCGGGGTCACCGTACGCGTGAGGGCGAGGGGGGCGGCGCCGTCGAGTCTGTCCGGCGCGGTGCCCGTCAGGGGGACGGGTGGGTCACCGGCGGCCACCGGGGCGGGACTCGAGAGCGTGAGCCGCAGCCCCTCCGGCAACAGGTCCGGCAGGATCACCCCCTCGCCCCACCTGCCGCCCTCCTCCGGGGTCAGGAGTTCGGCGATGTCGAGAATGTGGTGGCCCGACATGGCGGGCAGGCACCTGCCGCGGGCCGGACCGATGGCGGTGGCCCACATGGCGGGGATCGTGCCGATGCCGCCGGTGGCGCCGGCCAGAGCGCCCGCGACCGCCGCCGTGGTGTCCGCGTCGCGGCCCATGTTGACGGCCGTCAGCACCGCCTCCCGGAACTCGCCGTCGGCCGCCGCGTACGCGCCGAAGGCGAGGGCGACCGCCTCGGGGGCGAGGTCGGTCCAGGGGTAGCCGCCGATGACCACCGCCGAGCGGACGGCGCGTTCGCCCCGGTGGGCGACGGCGACGGCGCGGCGCAGCGAGCGGGCGGTCCAGGAGTCGTCCGGTACGACGGCCAGGGCGGCCGCGATCACCACGGCCGGCTGCGCGCCCGCCATGGCGGCGGCCACCCCGGCAGCGACCGCCTGACCGCCGTAGATGCCCTCGCCCTCGTGGCTGACCGAGCCGTCGATCGCCACCAGCCGGGCCGCCTCGGCCGGCCGCCCCGCCGCGAACACCCCGAACGGCGCCGCCCGCATGGCCAGCCCGTCGCTCCAGGCGTGCCGGTGCTGGGCGGAGATGGGCGCCGCCAGCCCACGGCGCAGGTTCTCCAGCGTCCCCCGCTCACTGAACCCCGCGCCCCGGAAGGGGCCCTCGGCCCGGCCCGCGATCCACTGGTGCCAGGCCGCCTCCACATGCGCCGGGGTGAGCGCGGAGCCGTGCCGGGCCAGCAGCAGCCCGGAGAAGATCGCGTACTCGGTGTCGTCCGTGCCGCACGGCCGGTCGGTGACGTACCCGGTGATCCGGCCCCAGCGGGCGCGGATCTCGGAGGGCTTGAGGTTCTCGGCGGGGGCGCCCAGCGCGTCGCCCACGGCCAGGCCGAGCAGCGCGCCGCGCGCCCGCTCACGGAGTCCGGGCCCGGTGGGGGCGGGGAGCGGTGAAGCGGCTGCGTTCGATGCCATGGGCGGGACCCTCCTTCGCCAGGACCGCGTGGAGCGCGGGGACCGCGTGGACCGCGTGGTCTCTTTGCGGATGTGTCCCACCCGAGGAGCGGCGCCCTAGCCTCCGGGCCCCCGCCATCACCCGCTCGGTACCTGGAAATCTCTCGCGCGGACGCCTGATCACGGAGGACGCCGCAGGTTAGCCCAGCCTCGCCTTGCTGGCATCGGCGCGCGGATCGCCGTAGATTGAGGGTCTTCGAAAAATAGAACCAGTCCAAAGTTAGCTTTGGCTCAGCTTACCGGGGGTCCTCATGGCCATCATCGAGACCGAGGCCGCGCTGCACGAGGCGCACCGCGACAACCACACCCACCGCGATGTCAACGGCGGCTGGCTGCGCCCCGCCGTGTTCGGCGCGATGGACGGCCTGGTCTCCAACCTCGCCCTGATGACCGGCGTCGCGGGCGGCTCGGTGAGCCACCAGACGATCGTGATCACCGGCCTCGCCGGGCTCGCGGCCGGTGCCTTCTCCATGGCGGCCGGGGAGTACACCTCCGTCGCCTCGCAGGCCGAACTCGTGCAGGCCGAGCTGGACGTCGAGCGCCGTGAGCTGCGCAGCCACCCGCAGGCCGAGGAGGACGAGCTGGCCGCGCTGTACGCCTCACGGGGGGTCGAGCCCGCGCTCGCCCGCGAGGTCGCCCGGCAGCTGTCGAAGGACCCCGAGCAGGCCCTGGAGATACACGCCCGGGAGGAACTGGGCATCGACCCCGATGATCTGCCCTCCCCGCTGACCGCCGCCGTCTCCTCCTTCGGCGCCTTCGCGCTGGGCGCCCTGCTGCCCCTGCTGCCCTACCTGCTGGGCGCGACCGCTCTGTGGCCGGCCGTGCTGCTGGCGCTCGCCGGACTGTTCGGCTGCGGCGCGGTGGTGGCGAAGGTGACCGCGCGGAGCTGGTGGTTCAGCGGACTGCGTCAGCTGGCTCTCGGCGGTGCGGCGGCCGGGGTGACCTTCGCGCTCGGCAGCCTGTTCGGGACCGCTGTGAGCTGAGTGACCCTGGACATATACCGGGCCGCGCATAAATAATTGTTACTTGCGGGTTTCGCACGCTTGAGCGTCGGGCATGACCCGTAAGCACTGCGGGCAACGGCGCCCGCGGTGCACTCGTAAGACGGGCGACGACGCCTCTTGCGCCCCCCGGGTCCGACCGGTCACCACTCGTCCGGCCCAGTCGCAGAACCCGCTCGAAACCCCGGTGAAACCCTGCTTCTCCAGCCGCCCGGAGCGGCGCCCGCCGTGCCCCGCGGCACCCCGCCGCGCCCCCTTGTGGCGTCCGCATGGTGGAACGGAGTATCCGGTTCCCGACAAGCGTTCCATCATGTAACCTGCACGAAATTTCGCACCAGCAGAGGGCCAGCGTCGTCCCTCGGCACCTGCAACACGCCACTGACGACGACGGGAGAGCCGATGCGTACGACGCGCCAGCCGTCCCCGCATGCCGTGACCGACCGCGCCTGGTCCTTCATGGATGCCCGCCCTGCCGCGCAGGGCATGTACGACCCCCGCGACGAGCACGACGCCTGCGGCGTCGGCTTCGTGGCCACCCTCACCGGTGAGGCGAGCCACGCGCTGGTCGAGCAGGCGCTGACCGTACTGCGCAATCTCGAACACCGCGGCGCCACCGGCTCCGAGCCCGACTCCGGGGACGGCGCCGGCATCCTCTCCCAGGTGCCCGACGCGTTCTTCCGCGAGGTGGCCGGATTCGACCTCCCGGCCGCCGGTTCCTACGCCGTCGGCATCGCCTTCCTGCCCGAGGACGGCACCGACGAGACCGTCTCGAAGATCGAGACGATCGCCGCCGAGGAGGGCCTCACCGTCCTCGGCTGGCGCCAGGTCCCGGTCGCCCCGGAACTGCTCGGCGCGACCGCCCGTTCGACCATGCCGGCCTTCCGCCAGCTCTTCGTCACCGACCACGCGAGCCAGGGCATCGCGCTGGACCGCAAGGCGTTCGTGGTGCGCAAGCGCGCCGAGCGGGAGGCCGGGGTCTACTTCCCCTCGCTGTCCGCCCGGACGGTCGTCTACAAGGGCATGCTGACCACCGGCCAGCTGGAGCCCTTCTTCCCGGACCTGTCCGACCGCCGGTTCGCCTCCGCGATCGCGCTGGTGCACTCCCGCTTCTCCACGAACACCTTCCCGTCGTGGCCGCTGGCGCACCCGTACCGCTTCGTCGCCCACAACGGCGAGATCAACACCGTCAAGGGCAACCGCAACTGGATGCGCGCCCGCGAGTCCCAGCTCGGCTCCGACCTGTTCGGCACCGGCGACAGCCTCGCCCGCACCTTCCCGGTCTGTACGCCGGACGCCTCCGACTCGGCGTCCTTCGACGAAGTGCTGGAACTGCTCCACCTCGGCGGGCGCTCGCTGCCCCACGCGGTGCTGATGATGATCCCGGAGGCGTGGGAGAACCACGACTCCATGGACCCGGCCCGCCGCGCCTTCTACCAGTTCCACTCCACGATGATGGAGCCCTGGGACGGCCCCGCCTGCGTCACCTTCACCGACGGCACCCGGGTCGGCGCGGTCCTCGACCGCAACGGTCTGCGCCCCGGCCGCTACTGGGTCACCGACGACGGCCTGGTCGTCCTCGGCTCCGAGGTCGGCGTCCTCGACATCGACCCCGCCCGGGTGGTCCGCAAGGGCCGCCTCCAGCCCGGCCGGATGTTCCTGGTGGACACCGCCGAGCACCGCATCATCGAGGACGACGAGATCAAGGCGCAGCTCGCCGTCGAGCAGCCCTACGCCGAGTGGATGGAAGCCGGCGAGATCGAGCTGGGCGACCTGCCCGAGCGCGAGCACATCGTGCACACCCACGCCTCCGTCACCCGCCGCCAGCAGACCTTCGGCTACACCGAGGAAGAGCTGCGCGTCATCCTCGCCCCGATGGCCAAGGCCGGCGCCGAGCCCATCGGCTCCATGGGCACCGACAGCCCCATCGCGGTCCTCTCCGAGCGCCCCCGGCTGCTCTTCGACTACTTCACCCAGCTCTTCGCCCAGGTCACCAACCCGCCGCTGGACGCCATCCGCGAGGAACTGGTCACCTCCCTGCGCAGCTCGCTGGGCCCCCAGGGCAACCTGCTCGACCCGGGCGCCGCCTCCTGCCGCTCGGTCCTGCTGCCCTTCCCGGTCATCGACAACGACGAGCTGGCCAAGCTCATCCACATCAACGCCGACGGCGACATGCCCGGCTTCAAGGCCGCCACCCTCTCCGGCCTCTACCGGGTCTTCGGCGGCGGCGACTCCCTCGCCGCGCGCATCGAGGAGATCTGCGCCGAGGCCGACGCCGCCATCGACAACGGCGCCCGGCTCATCGTGCTCTCCGACCGGCACTCCGACGCCGAGCACGCCCCGATCCCCTCGCTGCTGCTCACCGCCGCCGTCCACCACCACCTCATCCGCACCAAGCAGCGCACCCACGTGGGCCTGCTGGTCGAGGCCGGCGACGTCCGCGAGGTCCACCACGTCGCCCTGCTGATCGGCTACGGTGCCGCCGCCGTCAACCCCTACCTGGCCATGGAGTCTGTCGAGGACCTGGTCCGCGCGGGCACCTTCCTGCCCGGCATGGAGCCCGAGGCGGCCATCCGCAACCTGATCCACGCCCTCGGCAAGGGCGTCCTGAAGGTCATGTCCAAGATGGGCATCTCCACCGTCGCCTCCTACCGGGGCGCCCAGGTCTTCGAGGCCGTCGGCCTGGAGGACGCCTTCGTGGCGAAGTACTTCGCCGGCACCACCTCCAAGATCGGCGGCGTCGGCGTCGACGTCATCGCGCGCGAGGTCGGCGACCGGCACGCCAAGGCGTACCCCGCCAGCGGCATCGCGCCCGCGCACCGCACGCTGGACATCGGCGGGGAGTACCAGTGGCGCCGCGAGGGCGAGCCGCACCTGTTCGACCCGGAGACGGTCTTCCGCCTCCAGCACTCGACCCGCTCGGGCCGCTTCGACATCTTCAAGAAGTACACCGACCGGGTGAACGAGCAGTCCGAGCGCCTGATGACGCTGCGCGGCCTGTTCGGCTTCGGCTCCGGCCGCGCCCCGATCCCGGTGGACGAGGTCGAACCGGTCTCCGAGATCGTCAAGCGCTTCTCCACCGGCGCCATGTCGTACGGCTCCATCTCCCAGGAGGCGCACGAGACCCTCGCCATCGCCATGAACCAGCTGGGCGGCAAGTCCAACACCGGTGAGGGCGGCGAGGACCCGGAGCGGCTGTACGACCCGGCGCGCCGCAGCGCCGTCAAGCAGGTCGCCTCCGGCCGCTTCGGCGTCACCTCCGAGTACCTGGTCAACGCCGACGACATCCAGATCAAGATGGCCCAGGGCGCCAAGCCCGGCGAGGGCGGCCAGCTGCCCGGCCACAAGGTCTACCCGTGGGTCGCCAGGACCCGGCACTCCACGCCCGGCGTCGGCCTGATCTCCCCGCCGCCGCACCACGACATCTACTCCATCGAGGACCTCGCCCAGCTCATCCACGACCTGAAGAACGCCAACCCCTCGGCCCGCATCCACGTGAAGCTGGTCTCCGAGGTCGGCGTCGGCACGGTCGCCGCCGGGGTGTCCAAGGCGCACGCCGACGTGGTGCTGGTCTCCGGCCACGACGGCGGCACCGGCGCCTCCCCGCTCACCTCGCTCAAGCACGCGGGCGGCCCCTGGGAGCTGGGCCTCGCCGAGACCCAGCAGACCCTGCTGCTCAACGGGCTGCGGGACCGGATCGTCGTCCAGACCGACGGCCAGCTGAAGACCGGCCGGGACGTGGTCATCGCCGCGCTCCTCGGCGCCGAGGAGTTCGGCTTCGCCACCGCGCCGCTGGTCGTCTCCGGCTGCGTGATGATGCGCGTCTGCCACCTCGACACCTGCCCGGTCGGCATCGCCACCCAGAACCCGGTGCTGCGCGAGCGGTTCGAGGGCAAGGCCGAGTACGTCGTCAACTTCTTCCGGTTCATCGCCGAAGAGGTCCGCGAACTCCTCGCCGAACTGGGCTTCCGCTCCGTCGAGGAGGCCGTCGGCCACGCCGAGGTGCTGGACGTGCGGCGCGCCGTCGACCACTTCAAGGCCCAGGGCCTGGACCTGGAGCCGCTGTTCCACGTGCCCGAGCTGGCCGAGGGCGCCGTCCGCCACCAGGTGGTCTCCCAGGACCACGGGCTGGAGAAGGCGCTCGACAACGAGCTGATCAGGCTCGCCGCCGACGCGCTGGCCGCCACCGACGCCACCGAGGCGCACCCGGTGCGCGCCCAGGTCGCCATCCGCAACATCAACCGCACGGTCGGCACCATGCTCGGCCACGAGGTGACCCGGAAGTTCGGCGGCGCCGGCCTGCCCGACGACACCATCGACATCACCTTCACCGGCTCGGCCGGCCAGTCCTTCGGCGCCTTCCTGCCGCGCGGGGTCACGCTGCGCCTGGAGGGCGACGCCAACGACTACGTCGGCAAGGGCCTGTCCGGCGGCCGGATCGTGGTCCGCCCCGACCGGGCGGCCGACCACCTCGCCGAGTACTCCACCATCGCGGGCAACACCATCGGCTACGGCGCCACCGGCGGCGAGCTGTTCCTGCGCGGCCGTACCGGCGAGCGGTTCTGCGTCCGCAACTCCGGGGCCCTCGTGGTCTCCGAGGGCGTCGGTGACCACGGGTGCGAGTACATGACCGGCGGTCACGCCGTCGTCCTCGGCGGGACCGGCCGCAACTTCGCGGCGGGCATGTCCGGCGGCATCGCGTACGTCATCGACCTCGACCCGGACAACGTCAACGCGGGCAACGCGGGCGCGGTGGAGCCGCTGGACGACACCGACCGGAGCTGGCTGCACGACGTGGTGCGCCGCCATGCCGAGGAGACCGGTTCCACGGTCGCGGGCAAGCTGCTCGCGGACTGGGACCGGTCCGTGGAGCGCTTCAGCAGGATCATCCCCAGCACGTACAAGGCAGTGCTCGCCGCCAAGGACGCCGCCGAGCGGGCCGGTCTCTCCGAGACCGAGATCACCGAGAAGATGATGGAGGCGGCGACCAATGGCTGATCCCAGGGGCTTTCTGAACCACGGCCGCGAGGTCGCCCGGACCCGTCCCGTCGGCGAGCGCGTCAGGGACTGGAACGAGGTCTACGTCCCCGGCTCCCTGCTGCCGATCATCGGCAAGCAGGCCGGCCGGTGCATGGACTGCGGCATCCCGTTCTGCCACAACGGCTGTCCGCTCGGGAACCTGATCCCCGAGTGGAACGACTACGCCTACCGGCAGGACTGGGCGGCCGCCTCCGAGCGGCTGCACGCGACCAACAACTTCCCCGAGTTCACCGGCCGGCTCTGCCCCGCGCCCTGTGAGTCGGCCTGTGTGCTCGGCATCAACCAGCAGCCGGTCACCATCAAGAACGTCGAGGTCTCGATCATCGACCAGGCATGGGAGACGGGGGACGTGGCCCCGCGCGTCCCCGAGCGGCTGTCCGGCAAGACGGTCGCGGTCGTCGGCTCGGGCCCGGCCGGGCTCGCCGCCGCCCAGCAGCTCACCCGCGCCGGCCACACGGTCGCCGTCTACGAGCGCGCCGACCGCGTCGGCGGCCTGCTGCGGTACGGCATCCCCGAGTTCAAGATGGAGAAGCGGCACATCAACCGCCGCATCGAGCAGATGCGCGCCGAGGGCACCCGGTTCCGCACCGGCGTGGAGATCGGCCGCGACCTCAAGGCCGGCGACCTGAGGAAGCGGTACGACGCGGTCGTCATCGCCGCCGGCGCCACCACCGCCCGTGATCTCCCGGTCCCGGGGCGGGAGTTGAACGGCATCCACCAGGCGATGGAGTACCTGCCGCTGTCCAACAAGGTCCAGGAGGGCGACTACGTGGCCCCGCCGATCTCGGCCGAGGGCAAGCACGTCGTGGTCATCGGGGGCGGCGACACCGGCGCCGACTGCGTGGGCACCGCCCACCGCCAGGGCGCGGCCTCCGTCACCCAGCTGGAGATCATGCCCCGGCCGGGCGAGGAGCGGCACGCGCTGAACCAGCCCTGGCCGACCTTCCCCATGCTGTACAAGGTCACCAGCGCCCACGAGGAGGGCGGCGAGCGGGTCTACGCCGTCTCCACCACCCACTTCGAGGGCGACGAGGACGGCAACGTGCGGTCGCTGCACCTGGCCGAGGTCGAGTTCATCGACGGCAGGCTGACCTCCAAGCCGGGCAGCGAGCGGAAGATCCCGGCCCAGCTGGTCACCCTCGCCATGGGCTTCACCGGCACCGACCGGGAGAACGGCCTGGTCGACCAGTTCGGCCTGGAGCTGGACGAGCGGGGCAACATCGCCCGCGACGCCGACTTCCAGACCAACGTGCCCGGCGTGTTCGTCGCCGGTGACGCGGGCCGCGGCCAGTCCCTGATCGTCTGGGCCATCGCCGAGGGCCGCTCCGCCGCCCGCGGCGTGGACCGCCACCTCACCGGGGCCAGCGACCTGCCCGCCCCGATCCGCCCCACCGACCGCTCCCTGGCGGTCTGACACCCCCGGCCCGGTGTGCCGTACAACGGCGTACGGAACATCAGACGGCGCCTGCCCCACAGTCCCCGACCGGACGCTCGGGCAGGCGCCGTCGCCCTGTCAGTAGGTGCCGCTGGTGAGAGTCGCCACCTTCACCGCGGCGAGGCCCAGCAGCAGGACCGACAGCCCGGCACACGCGGCCCACTGGAGCAGGGTGCGGCGGTCGCCGCGCGGGGCGTAGGCGAAGGCCAGGGTGACCACGGCGCCCGCCAGCAGGCCGCCCAGGTGGGCCTGCCAGGAGGTCATGAACGCCGAGATCACCAGCCACAGCAGCAGGCCCGTCATGTACTGGTTGACGGCCCGCATGTCCTGGCCGAGGCGGCGGCTCATCACCCAGTACGCGGCCCCCAGGCCGAACACCGCGCCGGAGGCGCCCACCGTCACGTCGTCCGGCGCGATCAGCAGGACCAGGACCGAGCCGCCGAGCGCCGAGAGCAGATACAGCGCGAGATAGCGGGCCCGGCCGAGCTGGGTCTCCACCAGCCGGCCGATGTTCACCAGCGCCACCATGTTCAGCACGATGTGCACCACCCCGATCCCGTCGTCCGGCCGCATGTGCAGGAACGCGCCGGTCAGCAGCCGCTCCCACTGCCCCCCGGCCACCCCCTCCGGGCTCAGCACCGAGTCGTACGGGTACTGCCACAGGTAGTGCACGCCGTTCGGCGCCACCAGGCCCGCGCCCAGCATCCCGAACCGGTCCACGACCGAGGGCCGGGCCAGCTCCCCGAGATAGGCGAGCGTGTTCAGCGCCACCAGCACCCAGGTGACCAGCGGGAACGTGCTGATCCGGCCGCCGAACGCGGTCCGCGCCCGCCGTATGGACCGGGCGCCCTCCCGTACGCACTCCACGCACTGGTGGCCGACCGCCGCCTCGCGCATGCAGTCCGGGCAGATGTAGCGCTCGCAGCGGGTGCAGCGGACGTGCGACTCCACCTCGGGATGACGGAAGCACGTGGTCACGGCGGACTCGGCGGTCACGGCCGGCTCCTTCAGGAAGGGGTTCGGGACGAGCCGGTGGGGACGGCGCCGAACAAAATATCGGATCACCCAAGGAGCGCCGCGACCGCGCCTGTGATCACCTGATTTCCCGACGCCGCGTCACCGTCCCGCTTCTCCCGCACTCTTAGGAATGAACCCCCCGGTGCGGCTCCCCTCGCAGGTCAGAGGACGTGCTGATGATGTCCCGACCATCGCGCCCGCGTGGTCCGGAAGGAGACGGCCATGTCCGAGCAGCACGAGCAGAGCGTCGGGGAGTTCACCCTCGCCGGCCCGCTGACCACCGCGCCCCCGGCCGGGTACACCGCGCCCGAGCCCGACGAGAAGTGGTCCCTGCCCGGCGGCTTCGCCCACGTCCACTACGGCGACGGCAACCGGGGCCTGGTCCGGCCCGTCGTCATGGCCGACGGCTTCAACCTCGGCAGGAGCGACCTCGCCTGGCTCCACGCGGGCCTGAACAGCACCTACCCGCTGCTGACCGAGCTGCGCGGCCGGGGCCGGGACGTCATCCTGGTCGGCTTCGACGAGCGCAGCGCCTCCATCCTCGACAACGCCCGGACCGCCACCGCCGCCATCCACCGGGCGCTGGCCGAACGGCTCGGCGGCACCCGGATGGCGGTCGGCGGCTTCAGCATGGGCGGCCTGGTCACCCGGTACGCGCTGGCCCAGATGGAGACCCAGCGCATCGACCACCAGACCGCCGTGTACTTCTCCTGGGACACCCCGCACCGCGGCGCCTACATCCCCATCGGCCTCCAGGCCTTCGCGCACTTCATCCCGGTGCCCAACGACTTCGCCCGGCAGATGACCAGCCCCGCCGCCCGCCAGATGCTCTGGCGCCACTACGACCCGATGACCGACCAGAACGGCATCGCCCCCGAGCGCCGCGAGTTCCGCGAGCACCTGGCGCGGGCCGGCGAGTGGCCGCGCGTCCCGCGCCTGCTGGCCCTCGCCAACGGCCGCGGCGACGGCACCGGCATCGCCGTCCCGCCCGGCGAGACCGTACTGAAGTCCGAGCGGGTCTACCCCGGCACCACCTTCTACGCCCAGGCCCAGAGCCGCCAGGCCACCGTCGCCGAGCTGAGGCGCCGCTTCCCCGAGGGCGAGAAGACCGTCACCACCGGCGACCTCCCCGAGATGGACGGCGCCCCAGGCGGCACCCTGCGCTCCTACGGCATCCTCGCCGACGCCCTGAAGAAGGCCGGCGCCCGGGTCGACCTCCGCCACGCGGACGTCTGCTTCGTCCCCACCGTCAGCGCGGTCTCCCTCCGCGACCTCGACCAGCACAAGGACGTCTACGCCGACATCGAGAACCTCGCCCCGGACGAGAGCGACGTCGACGACTTCATCTGCTCCTCCGCCACGACCCCGCACACGGCCGTCACCGAGGAACTCGCCGTCTGGCTGATGGACCGCCTCCCGGACTGAGACACCCCCTACGTGTCGCACTCCAGCACCGTCCGGCACAACCCGCAGCGGGCCCTGACCCGGCCCCGGACCGGGACCCGGATGCGCTGGTGGCACACCGGGCACGGGAAGGACACCTTCCATCCCGCCCCGTCCGGGGTGAACGCGCGAAAAGAATCCGGACGGGGCCGGGCGGTGTCGTGCCGGGCCGACTCGCGCCGGTCACGGGCGTACCGGCGGCGGTCCGCCCAGCCCGCCCCGACCAGCGGAGCCCGCCGTTCGTCCGCCCGCGCCCGCTCCCGCCCCGCGACATACGCCGAGTACGCCTGCGGGCTGGTGAACCACACCGCGGGGTCCTCCCCGAACACCGCCGCCCGCTTCGCCAGGACGTAGCCGAACTCCTCCGGGGTGAGATACCCCAGCTTCTGCGACGCCTCGCCGTGCTCCCGGTAGGCGTCCAGCAGCAGCCAGCCCGCGCCGAGGTACGTGGTCACCGTGTCGGTGAGGATCTCGTTCCCGGCCGTCGACGGGAACTCCAGGCCCAGCCGGTGCAGATACACATGGGCCACCTCATGGGCGAGGGCCGCGCCGATGTCCTGGCGGTGGGTGCGGAAACGGTCGTTCAGCTCCACGAAGTACTCCGGGCCCGCCGCCAGTTCGACTTCGGCCGCGTGCGTCATCTCCCGGAAGCAGACGACCAGCCGCGCGTCCGGCAGCCGGAAGTGCCGCACCAGCTCCCGCGCCACCCGCTGCGCGCCCAGATGCAGATCGTCGCCGTCCCCGAACGCCACGTCGGCCGGGGCCACGCTCGCCGCGAAGGTCCGCAGCCCCTCGTACGACAGCCGCCGGTACAGCGCCGTGACCGCCGACCGCACCGTCTCCAGATGCGGGAAGCCGTGCTCCACCGGTCCGCCTGCCGTCACGCCCGCACCCCCGAAGGTCACCCGGAGCCTCCCCCCACTGTAGGACCGCCCGGCGTGCCGGCCACCGTGCCGCGCCCCGTAGGGTGGACGCCCATGACCATCAGCAACAACACCGGCACCGGTGACGTCGACCCCGAGGCCCGCGAGGAACTGGAGCGGCTGCGGGCCAGCATCGACAACATCGACGCGGCCGTGGTCCACATGCTGGCCGAACGTTTCAAGGCCACCCAGCAGGTCGGCCGCCTCAAGGCCCGCCACCACCTGCCGCCCGCCGACCCCGGCCGGGAGGCCCGCCAGATCGAGCGGCTGCGCAGCCTCGCCGAGGACGCCCGCCTCGACCCCGCCTTCGCCGAGAAGTTCCTGAACTTCATCGTCGCCGAGGTGATCCGGCACCACGAGCGCATCGCCGAGGACACCGCCCGCACCCGCCCCTGACCGGCGCGAGCCGGGCGCACCGCCGGACATAAGCCGCGTACCGAATACGCCCCTGTCCGCTGCCGGGACGATCGGGCAGCATGGCGTCCATGTCCGTACTGACGCGCGACGAAGCGCAAGCCCGAGCAGAGTTCCTCGACGTCCACCGCTACACCGTCGATCTCGACCTCACCACCGGTGACGAGACCTTCCGCTCCCGTACCGCGGTCCGGTTCACCGCGCGGACGGACGGTGACACCTTCGTCGAGCTGAAGCCCGCCGAGCTGCGCGCCGTGACCCTGGACGGACAGCCCCTGGACATCGGCACCCTCGACGGCGACCGGCTGCCGCTGAAGAACCTCACCGCCGGCGAACACGAACTCACCGTCGACGCCGTCATGCGCTACTCCCGCACCGGCGAGGGCATGCACCGCTTCACCGACCCCACCGACGGCGAGACCTACGTCTACACCCAGCTCTTCCTCGACGACGTCCAGCGCGTCTTCGCCGCCTTCGACCAGCCCGACCTCAAGTCCGTCTTCGACGTGACCGTCACCGCCCCCGACGCCTGGCAGGTGCTCGCCAACGGCATCACCGAGCACCTCGGCGGGGGCCGCTGGCGTGCCGCCACCACCCCGCTCATCTCCACCTACCTGGTCGCCGTCGCCGCCGGCCCCTGGCACTCCGTGCGCACCGAACACCGCGGCCTGCCCTTCGGCATCCACTGCCGCCGCTCCCTCGCCCCCCACCTCGACGCCGACGCCGACGAGATCCTGGACGTCACCCGCGCCCTGTACGACCGCTACCACGAGAAGTTCGCGGAGCCCTACCCCTTCGACTCCTACGACCAGGCGTTCGTCCCCGAGTTCAACGCCGGCGCCATGGAGAACCCCGGCCTCGTCACCTTCCGCGACGAGTTCGTCTTCCGCTCCGCCGTCACCGACACCGAGCGGCAGACCCGCGCCATGGTCATCGCCCACGAGATGGCCCACATGTGGTTCGGCGACCTCGTCACCCTCAAGTGGTGGGACGACATCTGGCTGAACGAGTCCTTCGCCGAGTACATGGGCTACCAGACCACCCTGGAGGCCACCCGCTTCACCCAGCCCTGGGTCGAGTTCGGCGTCACCCGCAAGTCCTGGGGCTACGACGCCGACCAGCGCCCCTCCACCCACCCCGTCGCCCCGGACTCCGTCGACGACACCGCCGCCGCCCTGCTCAACTTCGACGGCGTCTCCTACGCCAAGGGCGCCGCCGCCCTGCGCCAGCTCGTCGCCTGGCTCGGCGAGAAGGACTTCCTGGCCGGCATCAACGTCCACTTCGAACGGCACCGGTTCGGCAACGCCACCCTCGCCGACTTCATCGACTCCCTCGCCTCCGCCACCGACCGCGACGTACCCGCCTGGGCCGACGCCTGGCTGCGCACCACCGGCGTCGACACGCTCACCCCCCGCGTCACCACCACCGACGGCACCCGCACCCTCACCGTCGAACACGACGGCAGCCGCCCGCACCGCGTCACCGCCGGGGTCTACGACCACGACCTCAGCGAAGGTGGCCGGCTGATCCTGCGCGAACGCGTCGGGCTCGACGTCCCGCAGACCGCGCCCCAGCCGCTCGGCAAGCGGCCCGCGCTGCTCCTCCTCAACGACGGCGACCTCAGCTACGCCAAGGTCCGCTTCGACCCCGAGTCCTTCCAGACCCTGCGCACCAGCCTCTCCGGCCTGCCCGACCCGCTCACCCGCGCCGTCGTCTGGAACGCCCTGCGCGACGCCGTACGCGACGGCGAACTCCCGCCCGCCGCCTACCTGGAGACGGCCCGCGTCCACCTCCCGCTGGAGACCGACCTCGCCCTGGTCCAGGGCGTCCTGGCCTTCGCCGGCACCCACATCGCCGACCGCTACCTCACCCCCGGGGAGCGGCCCGCCGCGCTCGCCACCCTCGGCTCGCTCTGCCGCGACCTGCTGCGCCGCACCGAGGATGGCGACAACCCCGGCCTGCGCCTGGTCGCCGTCCGGCACTTCATCGACGTCGCCGCCCACCCCGACACCATCGCCGCCTGGCTCGCCGACGGCATCGTGCCCGGCGGGCCCGACCTCGATCCCGAGCTGCGCTGGCGCGTCCTCGGCCGGCTCGCCGTGCTCGGCGCCACCGACGAGGCCGCCATCGCCGCCGAGCTGGAGCGCGACCCCTCCGCCAACGGCCGGGAAGGCGCCGCCCGCTGCCGCGCCGCACTGCCCGGCCCGGAGTCCAAGCGGCGGGCCTGGGAGTCGATGTTCGCCACCGACGACCTCTCCAACTACCTGTTCAAGGCCACCGCCCAGGGCTTCTGGCAGCCCGAACAGGCCGACCTGGTGAGGGAGTACGTACCCCGCTACTACGGGGACGCGGTCGCGGTGTCCGAACGGCGCGGCCCCGCCATCGCCGCCGCGGCCGGCGCCTGGGCCTTCCCGCACCACGCCGTCGACGCCGAGAACCTGGCGCTCGGCGAGGCGTGCCTGCGCGACGCCGACCCGGTGCCCGCGCTGCGGCGCAAGCTCGCCGACGAACTGGACGACCTGGCGCGGGCGTTGCGGGTACGCGGGGAGTAGCCCCGCCACGCCGGGCGGCGTGGCTCAGGACCCCCGCAGCCACTCCGCCCGGCGCAGCGCGCCCGCCGGTGCCTCCAGGGTGAAGCCGAACCCCTCCAGGAAGCGCTCACCCGCCGTCCACCCGGCCGGCACCGTCGCCGTGACCCGGGACGCGCCCCGCGCCGGCAGCGTCTCGGCCACCGCCCGCCCCAGGCCCCGGCCCCGCGCCCACGGCGCCAGCAGGAACAGGCCCACCGCCACCTCGCCCGACCGAGGCCAGTCCCGTACCGCGTCCACCAGGCCCGCGATCTCGCCGCCGCGCTCCACCAGGAGCAGCACCTTGTCGCCGGGGTCCGCGCCCACGGGCAGCGCGTAGTACAGGCTCTGCACATCGCCCGGCGCCGACGGCAGACCCGTCGCCGCTGTGAACCAGTCCTCGCACTCCTCGAACAGGTCCAGCAGGGCCGTCTCGTCGGCCGGACCCGGCTCGCGCGGCAGCACCCGCTCACCGGGCAGCTCCACCGTCCATGTCTCGCTCATCCCGGCGACGGTAGTGGTGCCCAGGCGCCGCTCCAACGCGTTTTCCCCGTACGGCAGTACCCATTTCCCGCTCCCGCTCGTTGTGCAGCGCGGACACCCGGCTCCCGAACCTGAGCGCCGGCGCGTGTCCCCGCCCCGCAGGAGAGCCCATGAGCACCCCGCCCCTCGCCTCAGGACCCCACGGCCCGGACGCCCTGCGCCCGCTGCTGGACACCGTCCTCGGCGCCCTCGCCACCGGCGCCGCCGCCCGCGGCGGCCCCCTCCCCGCCGGCGGGCCGGACGCCGTCGCCGCCCGGGTCAGCGACGCCCTCGGCGACGTGCTCCCCGAACACGGCGACCCCGACGCGCTGCGCGCCCTCGTCCACACCCTCGCCGCGGGCGCCGCCGACCCCGCCGACCCGCTCTGCGCCGCCCACCTGCACTGCCCCCCGCTCGCCGTCAGCGCCGCCGCCGACCTCGCCGTCAGTGCCCTGAACCCCTCGCTGGACTCCTGGGACCAGGCGCCCGCCGCCTCCGCCCTCGAAGCCCGCGTCACCCGCGCCCTCGCCGCCCGCCTCGGCCTCGCCGACGCCGTCGTCACCACCGGTGGCACCGAGGCCAACCAGCTCGCCCTGCTGCTAGCGCGCGAGGCCCCCGGCGCCCCCGGCGCCCAGGGCGCCCCCGTCAGGCTCGTCTGCTCGGCCGCCGCCCACCACTCCCTGCCCCGCGCCGCCTGGCTGCTCGGCCTGCCCGACCCCGTCGTCCTCCCCGCGCCGAACGGCATCCTGGACCCCGGCACGCTGGACGCCGCGCTCGCCGGGCTGACCGGGCCCCTCCTCGTCGCCGCCACCGCGGGCACCACCGACGCCGGGCTCATCGACCCGCTCCCCGAGATCGCCGCCCGCTGCGCCGCCCACGGCACCCGGCTGCACATCGACGCGGCGTACGGCGGCGCCCTCGCCCTCAGCGACCGCCACCACGCCCTGCTCGACGGACTCGACGCCGCCCACACCGTCGCCCTCGACCTGCACAAACTCGGCTGGCTGCCCGTCGCCGCCGGCTTCCTCGCCGTCGCCGACGCCACCGAACTCGACGCCCTCCACCAACGCGCCGACTACCTCAACGCGGGCGACGACACCGAGGCCGGCCTCCCCGATCTCCTCGGCCGCTCCACCCGCACCACCCGCCGCCCCGACATCCTCAAGGCCGCGGTCACCCTGCGCACCCTCGGCCGCACCGGCCTGGCCGACCTCATCGACCAAGTCCTGGGTCTCGCCCAGGACTTCGCCGACCGCATCGAGGCACACCCCGGCCTCGAACTGTACGACCGGCCCACCCTCGCCACCGTGCTGTTCCGGCCCGCCCACGCGAGCGACGACACCGTCGCCGCCGTCCGCCGCACCCTGCTCCACGAGGGCCGCGCCGTCCTCGGCCGGGCCCGCGCCGACGGCCGCCTCTGGCTCAAGGCCACCCTCCTCAACCCCCACACCGGGCCCGACGACCTGGCCCACCTCCTGAAACTCGCCGAAGGACACACCCCCGCATGAGCCACCCGCCCCACCCACCGCACCAGGAGCCCGAGTCCCCCCGCGACCTCGTCGGCATCGGCGTCGGCCCCTGCAACCTCTCCCTGGCCGCCCTCGCCGCGCCCCTCGCCGAACTCGACGCCGTCTTCTACGAACAGCGTCCCGGCTTCGACTGGCACCCCGGCCTCCTCATCGACGGCGCCACCCTCCAAGTCCCCTTCCTCGCCGACCTGGTGACCCTCGCCGACCCCACCAGCCCCTGGAGCTTCCTCAACTACCTCCGCGACCGCGACCGCCTCTTCCCCTTCTACTTCGCCGAGCACCTCCACATCCAGCGCGCCGAATACGACGCCTACTGCCGCTGGGTCGCCGGCCGGGTCCCCGGACTCCGCTTCCGCCACCAGGCCGACGCCGTCCGCTGGGACCCCGAACGCGACGTGTTCGAGGTCGACTTCACCCAGCTCGACACCGACGGCCAAGCCGAGGCCCTCGGCCGCACCCGCACCCGCAACATCGTCCTCGGCGTCGGCACCGCCCCCCACGTCCCCGAACCACTGCGCCCCCTCGCCGCCGCCCCCGGCGTCCCCGTCCTGCACGCCGCCGACTACCTGGCCCACCGTGACTCCCTGCTCGCCGCCGGACACGTCACCGTCGTCGGCTCCGGACAGTCCGGCGCCGAGGTCTTCCTCGACCTGCTCCGCCACCGCCCCGCCGGCCGCGAACACCTCCACTGGATCGGCCGCACCGCCGCCTTCGCCCCCATGGAGTACTCCAAGCTCGGCCTGGAACACTTCACCCCCGACCACACCCGCTACTTCCACGCCCTCACCGAGCCCGTCCGCGACCGGCTCGTCACCGCCCAGTGGCAGCTCCACAAGGGCGTCGACGCCGGCACCCTCGCCGCCATCCACGACGAGCTGTACCGGCGCACCCTGCACGGCGGCTGGCCCGACGCCGTCCTCACCCCCGGCGTCCAGGTCCGCACCGCCGGCCGCCTCGGCACCGGACAGGTCGAACTCCACCTCGAACACCGCGACCAGGGCACCCGCACCCGCCTCGCCACCGACGCCGTCGTCCTCGCCACCGGCTACCGCATGCGCCCCCTCGACGGCCTCCTCGCCGGACTCGGCCCCCTGCTGCGCCGCGACAGCGCCGGCCGCCCCCTGATCGACGAGGACTTCCGGCTCGTCCTCGACCCCGCCGTGGGTGGCTCCGTCCACGTCCAGAACGCCGAACTCCACACCCACGGCGTCGGCGCCCCCGACCTCGGCCTCGCCGCCTGGCGCAGCGCCACCATCCTCAACTCCCTGACCGGCAAGGAGCAGTACCCGCTCCCCACCCGGACCGCCTTCACCACCTTCGGCCTGCGTCCGAGACGCCGAAGCCCCGGCGACGGCACGGCCGATCTGGCCCGCACCACCACCGGGGCTCCACCCCGACCGGCGTACTAGAACACCGGCGTGCCCTCACGCGTCAGCTTCCAGTCCGCCGACGCGAAGTCCTTCGGGTCCAGCACACCCTTCGCGGTCACCCACTCCGCGATCCGGGTCCGGATCTCCGTCGACTCCGACCACAGCTCCTTCGCCGCTGCCACGAACGGGAACGCGCCGCCGCCGTTCGCCCGGTAGTTGTTCACCGCGAACACGAACCGCGCCGCGTCGTCCAGCGGAGCCCCGCCGAACGTCAGATTCCTGATCCTCGACCCGGCGGGCTGCGCGATGTCGATGTCGTACGACAGCCCCGACACGTAGTCGTAGTTGTAGTCGGGGCGGCCGCCCGCGTTCGTCAGCTTGTCCACGTCCACCGGCGCGCCCGGCGCCGTCTGCGTGTAGTACTGCGCCGAGTACTCCAGGTACGCCCGCAGCTGCGCACCCGTCAGCAGCTTCGCCACCAGCGTGTTGTCGTACACGTACAGCCCCGACAGATCCCGGATGGTCACCTCGCCCGCCGGGATCTCACTCGTCCGGGAGAACGGCGAAGCCTGCGCCAGCACCGGCAACGACGCGTACTCCGTGCCCGCCAGCGCGGCCTTGACCACGTCCTCCTGCACCCTGGTGATCAGGTCGATGATCGGGGCGTCCTTGTACCGCGCCTCCACCGTGGTCAGCGTCTGGGTCGCCCGGCCCACCACCTGGTTGACGTAGGCCACCACCTTCGCGTGCTCCTTCGAGAGCAGCTTGGTGATCTTCGGGTCGTCCGCCACCGTCCGTGAGTCCCTGAGCGACGCCTTCACCGACTCCACCTGCCAGCGGCCCCGCGTGAAGACCAGCTCGAAGTCGAACAGCGTCAGCCGCTCCGCGTAGCACAGCGGCTCCGACAGCACGACGGTCTTCCCCGACTGCTCGTTGACCACCCGCAGCTCCGGGATCTCCTGGTGCGCGTGCCCCACCAGGATCGCGTCGATCCCCGGCACCAGACGCGCCACGTTCGCCGCCGCGTTCTCCACGTACGGCACCTGGTCACCGTAGGACGAGGTGCCCGAGGTGCCCGAGTGCGCCGAGACCACCACGATGTCCGCGCCCATCGACCTGAGCTTCGGCACCCACTTCGCGGCCTGCTCCTCCAGGCCCTCGAAGGCCAGCTTGCCCTGCACGAACGCCTTGTCCCAGATGGCGATCCCGGGGTTGGTCAGACCCAGCACCGCCACCTTCACCGGCGGGGCGCCCGGCACGTGGAACCGCTTCATGTAGTACGGCGCGAACGCCGGCCTCAGCGTCTTGGCGTCCACCGCGTTGGCGCCCAGCAGCGGGAAGTCGAGCTGGTGCTCGAAGCGGCGCAGCGTCTCGATGCCGTAGTTGAACTCGTGGTTGCCCAGCGCCGCCGCGTCGTACCCGATCGCGTTCATCGCCTTCGCCATCGGGTGCACCGGCCCGCCCTTGGCGGTGATCGGGTCAACCTTGGCGTAGTAGTACGTCAGCGGGGTGCCCTGGATCGTGTCGCCCGCGTCCAGCAGCAGGGTGTTGCGGCGGCCCTTCTCCGCGCGGACCTGGTTCACCAGCGTCGACACCCGGGCCAGGCCCTGCGCGTTGCCCGCCGCGTCGGAGTAGTCCGCGTTCTTGAAGTAGTCCCAGTTGAAGACATGGCCGTGCAGGTCGGTGGTGCCCATCACGGTCAGCGCGTACCGCTTCTCCCGGTGCCCGTGGTGCCCGTGGTGCCCGGCGACGGACTCGGCCGCCTCCGCCGCCGGGGCTCCCACCCCGCCCGCGAGTGCCACACCCGCCCCGGTCACGGCGGACTGCTTCAGGAACTTCCGGCGGTCGAACGGCATCTCTCGGTCTCCTCGGCACGGGGTCGACAACGCGCGTAGATTGTGGCCCGGCCATGACAGGTCGCAACAGACCCTCCAGGTTGCGATCCGGTGACCGATTCCCGTCAACTCCCCCCGCCCACACCCCGTACCCATGACACAGTGGGACGTATGACCCCTGAGGCGAACCCCGCGTACGGCACCCCCGACGCCCCCCTCCTCGCCGTCCGGGGCGAGGCCGAGTTCCAGACCGAGGCGGAGATCGCCCGCGTCGGCATCACCGTCACCGCCCGCGGCCGCGACCGCCGTGCCACCCTCGACGACCTCGCGCGCCGCAACACCGCCGCGCTCGACCTCCTGAAGTCCTACGGCGACGCCGTACCCGACCTCACCACCGGCACCCTCGACGTCGCCCCCGAACTCAGCGAACGCGGCCGGGGCGAGCGGGTCCGCAGCCACCGGGGGGTCGTCCGCATCGACGCCGAGATCACCGACTTCACCGTCCTCGGCGAACTCACCGCACGCCTGGCCGAGTCGGAGCTGACCGAGCTGGACGGCCCCTGGTGGTCCCTGCGCCCCGACTCCCCGGTCCACGCCGAGGCCCGCCGCCGCGCCGTCGCCGATGCCCTCCAGCGGGCCCGCGAATACGCCGACGCGCTCGGCACCTCCCTCGCCGCCCTGACCGAACTCGCTGACACCGGCGCCGACCGGCCCCGCAACGCCGCCGCCTTCGGCCGCTCCGCCCGCCGCGCGGCCGACCCGGCCGAAGCCGCCGAGCCCTTCGACCTCCAGCCCGCGCGGTTGTGGGTCTCCGCCCAGGTCACCGCGCGCTTCACCCTCGTGCCGCCCCGGCTCTAGAACGCCTGGATGCGCTCCCGTGACGGGTAGGACGGCTCGGGTGTCGGCCCGGGACGGGGTGATCTCAGCAGCCGGACAAGGAAACCGGCTGCGTCGAGAGAGGCAGCCGGGCGGCCCGCGAGGTCACGCTGCGGGGGTTACGCGCCCGGCCGCCCAGGCGTGACTGGTGGCGACGATGGCGCTGACCACGTCCAGTTCGGCCTCGTCGCGCGGCCCGAAGAGCAGCACCATTCCCGGAGTGAGCCGGATACCGGCGAGCGGATGGGCCACGGCCCAGCCCTGCCTGATGGCGTCGGCGGCCAGGTGTACCGGCAGCGCCACGTGCAGGGAGCCGTCGGTGGCGGGGTGCAGGTGCGCGAACTCTCCCGCGTGTGGCACGAGGAAGGCATGGGCGGGACCGACGCGCGGCGCCTCCAGCATGAGCCCGCGCGCGCCCGGCACGGAGATCGCCGACTGGCGGCTGTGCACACCGGGAAGTGCGCTCAGGCGGGTGAAGAGCTTCTCCTGCAGTTCCCTCGGGGCGCGGTCGGTGAGTTGCTGCTGGGGGATCGTCGTACTGACCTGGGGGCGCGGCCCGGTCCGGCCGGGAAGACCGTCGGGCAATGCTTCCCAGCGGGCCGGTCCTGGAGTGGGTTCGCGCTGTTCGGCGAGGAAGCCGGCGCGTTCGGCGAGCCAGCTTCCCAGGGCCGCGAGCGCGCGGGGCGCGAAGCTGTGACCCACCGGATCGCGCCGGGCGACTGTAGGTGCCCCCGACTCGCCGGTCAGATAGTGCCAGGTCCGATCGAGCAGATCACGCGGAATGACCTGGTCGTGCTCGCCCTGGGCGAGGAACACCGGCACTCCGGCCAGCCGCGCGGCGGCGGTGGGCACCCCTGCGTCGAACGGCAGTGTGCCGTACAGGATCGCCGCGCCGGCGAACCGTGCCGGGTCGTCCAGGACGAGCCCGCCCGCGAACGCGGCTCCACCGCTGAATCCGACGAGCAGAACGGGGCGGCCGGGCGGGGCAGCCTCATCGAGCCAGCCCCGGAACCAGTCCATGGCGGCGCGCAGCGACTCCGGTACCGGACGGCCGATGCCCCGGTTGGCGAACCAGGCGAACCCGGTGTGTTCGGCGATCGGCGCTCGCACCGCCGCGTAGGACAGTCCCGCGGGCAGCGCGTCGGCCAGCCCGATGATCTCGCTCTCGCGCGACCCGCGACCGTGCAGCAGCACGACCAGCGGCCCTTCGGCGGTGCCCCGGGTCAGCACCACCGGTGTACCGAACGGATTCACGACGCTCCTCCGGGATGACGGGTGCGGTTCGATCTTGCGGCGAAGCCGGTCATCTTGTCCTTCCTCAGCCGGTGGGGCCGTGAGCGCCCAGCCGGTCTGCCGGGGCCGGCCGTTGTCGGCGTGCCGGTCGGCAGCGGTCGTGACACGCATGACTGCTGCCTCCTCAATAGTTGATTGTGCAGACATTGACACCGTAACCACCAATCTCTGACTTGGCAATAGCTGAATGTGCAACCTTCTGCGCTACGCTGTCGGCATGCCCTCCTCGAACCCGATCGACGACCGCCTGATCACGACGTTCGGCAGGCTGGCGGAGGCCTACAGCCGACTCGAACGACAGCTCGGTGCCGCCATGCAGGCCCAGACCGGGCTGCCGCACGGATGGTTCGAGGTCCTCATCCGCCTGGCCCGCTCCGAGGCGGGGCAACTGATGATGAGCGTGCTCGCCGACCGGGTCGCGCTCACCACCAGCGGCATCACCAGACTGATCGACCGGATGGAAGCGGCCGGCTACGTCGAGCGCCGCCCCTGTGCCACGGACCGCCGCGTCTCCTATGCCGCCATCACCGCTCCGGGCCGGGAGATTCTCGACCGTGCCGCGGTCATCCACGCCCGCAATCTGCGGGACGCCTTCGCCTCGTTCGACGAAGACGACCTGACCGTCCTGGACGGCCTGCTCGACCGGCTCAGAGAGGGCGCGTAGGGGACCTCGACCTGCCGGAGCCGGGTGAATCAGCCGCAACCCATCATGCCCGGCTCCACGACCGGCCTTGCCGGTATTCGCCAGGCCGGCGTGCTCTCGACACTGAAACCAATGCGCGAAAAACATCGCTCATAGGAGCGGGTCATCGCACAATTAAACACTTGTCAATAAGCCTTTCCCCAATGGTCCTTGAGCGGCCATCGAGCCCGAATTCTCTACCCGCCGGTAAGCCATAGGCTCGACCCATGCGCCGAGCAAAGATCGTCTGCACCCTGGGGCCCGCCACCGACTCGTACGACCAGATCAAGGCACTGGTCGAGGCCGGAATGGACGTCGCCCGGTTCAACCTCAGCCACGGCACCCAAGCCGAGCACGAGGCGCGTTACCAGCGCGTCCGCCAGGCAGCCGACGAGACCGGCCGCAGCGTCGGAATGCTCGCCGATCTTCAGGGCCCGAAGATCCGGCTCGGCACTTTCGCCGAAGGACCCGTACTCCTCGAACGCGACGACACCTTCACCATCACCGTCGAAGAGGGCGTCCAGGGCGACCGCCACCGGTGCGGCACCACCTACGCCGGACTCGCCGAGGACGTCCGCCCCGGCGAACGCGTCCTCATCGACGACGGCCGGGTCTGCCTGGAGGTCACCGCCGTCGACGGCCCCCGGGTGCGCACCCGAGTGCTGGAGGGCGGCATGATCTCCGACCACAAGGGGCTCAACCTCCCCGGCGTCGCCGTCTCCGTCCCCGCCCTCTCCAAGAAGGACCAGGACGACCTGCGCTGGGCACTGCGCACCGGCTTCGACGTGATCGCCCTCTCCTTCGTCCGCAGCGGCCGCGACGCCGCCGAGGTGCACCGGATCATGGCGGAGGAGGGGCGCCGGCTGCCCGTCATCGCCAAGGTGGAGAAGCCGCAGGCCGTCGAGAACATCGAGGACGTCGTCGACGCCTTCGACGGGCTGATGGTCGCCCGCGGTGACCTCGGCGTGGAACTGCCGCTGGAGCAGGTGCCGATCGTGCAGAAACGCGCCGTCAAGCTCGCCAAGCGCAACGCCAAGCCGGTCATCGTCGCCACCCAGATGCTCGAATCCATGATCGACAGCGCTCGGCCGACCCGCGCCGAAGCCTCCGACGTCGCCAACGCCGTGCTCGACGGCGCGGACGCGGTGATGCTGTCCGGTGAGACCAGCGTGGGGCGGTACCCCGTCGAGACGGTGTGCACCATGGCGAAGATCGTCGCGGCGGCGGAGGAGGAGATGCTGGCGAAGGGGCTGCCGCCGCTGACCGAGCGGAACAAGCCACGCACCCAGGGAGGTGCCGTCGCCCGCGCGGCCGCCGAGATGGGGGACTTCCTCGGGGCGCGCTTCCTCGTCGCCTTCACCCGGTCCGGCGACACCGCCCGCCGGCTCTCCCGCTACCGCTCGCCCATCCCCGTCCTCGCCTTCACCCCCGAACCCGCCACCCGCTCCCAGCTCAGCCTGACCTGGGGCGTGGAGACCTTCCTCGGCCCGCACGTCGACTCCACCGACGCGATGGTCGACCAGGTGGACGAGCTGCTGCTGAAGTACGCCCGCTGCGAGAAGGGCGACACGGTCGTCATCACCGCCGGCTCCCCACCCGGCGAGCCCGGCACCACCAACCTGGTCCGGGTGCACCGCATCGCGGAGGACTGAGGAGTCAGTACTTCGGGCCCACATGGGCATCCATGAGGGCCACGGAGGCTTTGCGGGCGACGGAGATGTTGTACGGGTTGCCGTGCCTGGTGCAGTGGGTCCACGCGATGCCGAGAACGTCGAGGGTGTCGGTGTAGAGGCGCCGGATGTCGTCGGAGACATTGGTGAAGACGTACCTGGGGTACTCGTAGCGCTTGCGCTCACCGCCGACCATCCGTGTCGTCCAGTTCGTGATGCGGCACCCGTCGGAGTGGATGAGGCCGCGGACGAACTCCCAGGGGTGGGCGTCGACAACGGCTTGCTGCCAGGGTTCGAGGGCGATCCGGCGCTCGTGCTTCCTACCGGGGCCGTGCTGCGGGAAAAGGCAGTGCAAGTGCTTCGAGTACACCTTCACATTGCGGCAGCCACTCCTGCGGACGCGGCAGACGGAGTTCTCAGGGAACACCGCGCGCATGGCCGTCTCGCAGTCGTCCATGAGCCCCGGCCATGACTCGGCACAGGTGATCATCAGATTGGGTACGCGATGCGCGGAGTAATGGCTGATGTGGCCATCGCCGAGATAGAGGCCGAGCAGGTAGCTGTACGGCGTCTCGGCGAGCTTCCGTCCGTCGCACCGGGGACATGCGGCATGAGTGCGCCCGGGGCCCTCGCCGCGTTTCGCTCGGTCCATGTGCTTCCAGTAGCCGACGGTCCCCAGCGGAACGGCGAGCTTGCGGGCGACATCGGCGTTCTTCACGCCGTCGCGCAGCAGGGTGACGGCCTTATTTCGCACTTCAGTGCCATGAGCGTTCATGCGGCCACCCTGTATGACTCGGCATGACGCCACGCAGCAAAAAGCGGAGGACCACGCGAACGTGATCCTCCGCTTCATTTCAGCAGAGTGCCGGGTGCGGGACTCGAACCCGCAAGCCCTTTCGGGCAGATGTGTTTGAGACATCCGTGTATGCCATTCCACCAACCCGGCGGGACTGGCTGCTCGGAAGCATACCGGGTCACCGCGTCGGGCCGCCGCTAGGTAGGCTGCATAGACAGCAGCACCAGTCCGGCCCGTACATAGGAGCCCCCCGTGACCCCCGAGTCGCCCCAGCCCGCAGACGTGTCCGACGACGACAAGTCGCATGTGCCCCCGCTGACGACCCGGGTCGTCATCGCCGAGGACGAGGCGCTGATCCGGCTCGACCTCAAGGAGATGCTGGAGGAGGAGGGCTACACGGTCGTTGGTGAGGCCGGGGACGGTGAGCAGGCCGTGGAGCTGGCCCGTGAGCACAAGCCGGATCTGGTCATCCTGGACGTGAAGATGCCGAAGATGGACGGCATCTCGGCGGCGGAGAAGATCGCTGAGGAGTCCATCGCCCCGGTCCTGATGCTCACCGCCTTCTCGCAGCGCGACCTCGTGGAGCGGGCCCGGGACGCGGGTGCCATGGCGTACCTGGTGAAGCCGTTCAGCAAGACCGACGTGGTCCCGGCCATCGAGATGGCCGTCTCCCGCTTCACCGAGCTGAGGCAGCTGGAGCAGGAGGTCGCCGACCTCAGCCAGCGCCTGGAGACCCGCAAGCTGGTCGACCGCGCGAAGTCGATCCTCCAGACCGAGTACGGTCTGAGCGAGCCCGCCGCGTTCCGCTGGATTCAGAAGACCTCGATGGACCGCCGCCTGTCGATGCAGCAGGTCGCGGAGGCGGTCATCTCCGACGACCAGGAGAAGAAGTCCTCCAAGAAGGGCTGACCGCGAACGACGAGAAGGCCCGCGCCCCCTGAACTCCGAGGGACGCGGGCCTCGCCGTTGCTCTGCTCAGTCCTCTCCGAGGTACGCCTTGCGCACCGACTCGTCGGTGAGGAGGTCCCGGCCGGTGCCGGAGAGCACGATGCTGCCGACCTCCATGACGTGCCCCTGGTCCGCGAGGGAGAGCGCCGCCTGGGCGTTCTGCTCGACCAGCAGGATGGTCGTACCGGTGGACTTCAGCTCGGCGATCGTCGCCATGATCTTCTGCATCATGATCGGCGAGAGCCCCATGGACGGTTCGTCCAGCATCAGCAGCTGCGGCTGGGACATCAGCGCCCGCCCCATGGCAAGCATCTGCTGCTCACCGCCGGAGAGGGTGCCCGCGGCCTGCTTCCTGCGCTCCCCGAGGATGGGGAAGAGGTCGTAGGCCCGCTGGATGTCCTTCTCGATGCCGGGCTTGTCGTTGCGCAGGAAGGCACCGAGGCGCAGGTTGTCCTCGATGGTCATGCGCGGGAAGATGTGCCGGCCCTCGGGGGAGTGGGCGAGGCCGAGGGAGACCACCTGGTGGGCGGGGACCTTCTTCAGCGACCTGCCGTTGAAGCGGATCTGGCCGCCGACCGGCTTGAGCAGCCCGGACAGGGTGCGCAGCGTGGTGGTCTTGCCCGCGCCGTTGGTGCCGATGAGGGTGACGACCTGGCCGGCCTCGACCTTGAACGAGATGCCCTTGACGGCCTCGATCTTGCCGTAGGCGACCCGCAGGTCCTCGACTTCGAGCAGTGCGGTCATCGGTCGTTCTCCTTGCCGTTCTCCTTGCCGGGCGCGGCGTCCCGCCGGGCCCCGGTCTGCGCCCGCGCCGCCTCGACCTCGGCGGTCTCGTCGTCGCCGGGGGCGTCCTCGAAGGGTTCGCCGAGGTAGGCGGCGACGACGCGCTCGTCGCCCTGGACGGTGGCGCTGTCGCCCTCGATGAGTTTCTGGCCCTGGACGAGGACGGCGACGCGGTCGCAGAGGTTGAAGATGAAGCGCATGTCGTGCTCGATGACGAGGACGGCGATGCCCTGCTCGCGGATGGCGAAGACCAGTTCCTCGGTGGCGCGGGTCTCCTGCGGGTTCATGCCCGCGGTGGGCTCGTCGAGCAGGAGCAGGCCGGGCTCGCTGGCCAGTGCGCGGGCGATCTCCAGCTTGCGCTGCTCGCCGTAGGGGAGGTTGCGGGCGAGGTGTTCGGCCTTGGCGTCCAGGCCGACGAAGGCGAGGAGTTCCATGGCGCGGGCGCGGGAGGCGGCTTCGGCCTTGTGGAAGCCGGGGCCGCGCAGCAGGGCGGACCAGAGTCCTTCCTTGGTGCGGGTGTGCCGGCCGACGAGGACGTTCTCCAGGACGGTCATGTTGGCGAAGAGCCGGATGTTCTGGAAGGTGCGGGCGATGCCGGCCGCGGTGACCTTGAAGGACTTGGGCGGCAGGACGGTGCCCTTGTAGCGGACCTCGCCCTCGGTGGGGACGTAGAGACCGGTGAGGCAGTTGAAGAAGGTGGTCTTGCCGGCGCCGTTGGGGCCGATGAGGCCGACGATCTCGCCGCTGTTGACGGTGAGGTCGACGTCGCGGACGGCGGTGAGACCGCCGAAGCGCATGGTGACGCCGCGGGCGTCGAGGACCGTCTCGCCGGAGGTGGTGCCGGGTGCGGTGTCCTTGGTGGTGGTGTCGGTGGTCATCGTGGTCAGGCCCCTGCCTTGCTGAGGACGGCGGGCGTGGCGGCGTCCTCGTGGAACTCGAGTTGGCGGCGCCGGTTGGGGATGAGGCCCTCGGGGCGGAAGCGCATCAGCAGGACGAGCGCGACGCCGAAGGCGAAGAGCTGGTACTCGCCCAGGAACTGGAGCTTGGCCGGGATCAGGTAGAGCAGCGAGGCGCCGACGAGGGGGCCGGAGATGGTACCCATGCCACCGAGGACGACGGCGGCCAGCAGGAAGGCCGAGTTGGGCGGGACGACGTGGGCGAACTGGTACTGCTCCGGCGTCACGGTGTAGGTGACGTGGGCCTGGACGGAGCCGGCGAGTCCGGCGAGTCCGGCGCCGAGCGCGAAGGCGATGAGCTTGACCCTGAAGCCGTTGATGCCCATGGCGAGCGCGGCGGTCTCGTCCTCGCGGATGGCGATCCAGGCGCGGCCGATCCGGGAGTCGCTGCTGCGCCGGAAGACGACGACCACGACGAGGGTGATGAGCAGCATCAGCAGGAAGTAGTTGGCGAACCGTCCGATGGTGGCGCCGAACAGCTGGTGTTCCTGGCCGAAGTCGAAGCCGAGGATGTCGAGGTTCGGGACCGAGGAGATGCCGTTGGAGCCGTTGGTGACGTCGGGTCCGGAGGTGCCGTCCATGTTGAGGACGGTGATACGGAAGATCTCGCCGAAGCCGAGGGTGACGATGGCGAGGTAGTCGCCGCGCAGCCGGAGGGTCGGGGCGCCGATGAGCACGCCGAAGATCATGGCGACGAACGCGCCGAGCAGGGCGGAGGCCCAGAAGGGCCAGTGCACGTGCAGCGGCGAGGACGGCGAGCCGGAGACGAGGGCGGCGGTGTAGGCGCCGACGCCGAGGAACGCGACGTAGCCGAGGTCGAGCAGGCCGGCGAGGCCGACGACGATGTTCAGGCCGAGGGCGACGGTGGCGAAGATGAGGATGTAGACGCCGATGGTGGCGTACTGGTCGTCGGACTGGGTGAAGGGGAAGGCCGCGGCGGCGACGAAGGCGCCCGTCATGGTGACGGTGCGGTGCCGTGCGGTGATCGCCGAGATCCGGGCCACGAGTCCGGCCTTGGCGACCGCGGCGAAGCCGAAGGCGGCGGTGAGGAGGAAGCCGATGAACAGTTCGTCGTACTCGGTGCCGATGCCGTAGGTGAAGACGAGCAGGCCGAGGGCCATGACGCCGGTGATGACGAGGATCTCCGCCCAGGCGGGCAGGGTGCGGCCGGGGGCGGGGGACTCGGCGGCGAAGGCGGACTTGAAGATGGTCCAGTTGTGCCGGACGCGGTGCCAGAAGGCTTCCCAGCCGGTGTCGTCGGGGTCGGCCGGGTCGGGTTCGGGCCGCTGGAAGGGCAGTGCGAGGGCGCCGAGCAGGGCGGCGAGGGTGGCCAGCGCGACGAGGTAGCCGCCGGGTTCGAGGTTGACGGCGCCGCCGAGCTCGACGCTGATGGCGAGGACGGTGTACCAGGCGGTGGCGAAGGTGCCCAGCGCGGCGAGCTTGAGGGCGCTGTCGGCGTTGCCGGGGGTGAGGAGCCTCAGGCCCTTGACGCCGTAGGAGGCGAGGCCGAACAGGGTGGTGAGGAGGCCGCCGATGAGGACGAGGACCTGGAGGCCGCCGGGGTAGCCGTAGACGGTGAGGTCGCCGGGGAAGTCGGAGGTCCAGGTCCAGGCGAGGAAGGCGGAGACGACGGTGAGGGCGCCGCCGCCGGTGGCCAGGGCCCGTCCGGCGGTGGCCGGCAGGCCGATCAGGCCGGTGGCGGCGGGGGTGTCCGGGGTGCCGGGTGCGGTGGTCTGTGTGGTCATCGGTGTCACGCCCTGTCCGCGACGCGCTCGCCGAGCAGGCCCTGTGGCCTCAGCAGGAGCACGAGGATGAGGAGTACGAACGCCCAGACGTCTGCCCAGGACTGGCTGCCGAACTTGTCCATGCCGGGGATGTCGGCGATGTAGGCGGTGGACAGGGCTTCGGCGACGCCGAGGACGAGGCCGCCGAGCATGGCGCCGTAGATGTTGCCGATGCCGCCGAGGACGGCCGCGGTGAACGCCTTGAGGCCGAGGATGAAGCCCATGCGGAAGTCGATCTGGCCGTACTTGAAGCCGTAGGCGACGGAGCCGACGGCGGCGAAGGCGGCGCCGAGGGCGAACGCGATCACGATGATGCGGTCGGTGTTGACGCCCATCAGCTTGGCGGTGTCCGGGTCCTGGGCGGTGGCCTGCATGCCGCGTCCGGTGCGGGTGCGCATCACGAAGTAGGCGAGGACGGCCATGCTGAGCGGGGCGGCGGCGACCAGGAAGACGTCTCCGGTCTGGATGGTGACGTCGCCGATCTCGAAGGGTCCGCCGGGGATGCTTGGGAAGGTGCGCGCGGACTTCGCCTCGGGGTACCAGGCCCAGACGGCCTGCTGGAGGGCGAGGGAGAGGCCGATGGCGGTGATGAGGGGGGCGAGCCGGGGCGCGGTGCGCAGCGGCCGGTAGGCGAATCGTTCCGCTCCGACGGCCACGGTGACGGCGACCACGATGGCCCCCACCAGCATCAGCGGCAGGGCGATCCACATGGAGGTGCCGTCGGGAAGGACGTACACGTAGACCGTGAGCGCGCCGAAGGCACCGGTCATGAATATCTCGCCGTGGGCGAAGTTGATGAGCTGGACGATGCCGTAGACCATCGTGTAGCCGATGGCGACCAGCCCGTACATGGAACCAAGTAGCAGGCCGTTGACCAGCTGCTGCGGCAGTTCGTTCACCGCATGTCCTCCGAGCGTTCGGATAAGCGACGGATGTGGCCGGAAGTGGCCGGAAGTGGCCTGATGCGAGACCGCGCGGGGCGCCTCTTGAGCGCCC
>NZ_JBHXLV010000042.1:0-39883 GCF_042721685.1 Streptomyces sp. NPDC058459
GGCCTGCTCCGTTCAGCGCTTGGCGACGAAGACGTGGGAGGCGACGCTGGAGGCCAGCTCGGCCGCCTCACCGCCGCTGCCCACCAGTACGCCACCCGCCGACTCGGTCACGCTGACCACCGAGCCGGGCTGCACGCCCGCCCGCCGCAGCGTGTACATCAGCTGGGCGTCCGTCTGGATCGGCTCCCCGATCCGGCGCACCACGACCGTCTTGCCGTCCGACCCGGGGTCCAGGTCCGCGAGCGAGACCATGCCCTCGTCGAGGAACGGGTGGGCGCCGTCCTTCTCGCCCAGCTCCTCCAGACCCGGGATGGGGTTGCCGTAGGGCGACTCGGTGGGGTGGCGCAGCAGCTCCAGCACGCGGCGCTCCACCGCCTCGCTCATGACGTGCTCCCAGCGGCACGCCTCCGCGTGCACCTGCTCCCACTCCAGCCCGATCACGTCGACGAGCAGACACTCGGCGAGCCGGTGCTTGCGCATCACGCGCGTGGCCAGCCTGCGGCCCTCGTCGGTCAGCTCCAGATGGCGGTCGCTGGCCACGGACACCAGTCCGTCCCGCTCCATGCGGGCCACCGTCTGGCTGACGGTCGGGCCGCTCTGGTCGAGCCGTTCCGCGATGCGGGCGCGCATGGGGACGACGCCTTCCTCTTCCAGTTCGAGGATGGTGCGGAGGTACATCTCCGTGGTGTCGATCAGTCCGGACATACGTGCCCCTCGATTACCTCTGCCGAAAACTCACCGCTCCCGGGCGCGTGCGCCGGCCCAGGACTCAATTCTGCCGGATACCACCGACAATCGTGCCGCGCAGGGGAAACGCCGGAGAAACAGCGGGAACCAGCCGCCTTCGGCCGGGAACCGCGGGCCGTATTGACACCGCGCTGGTCCAGACCGCACGGTGATCCGCGACACCGAGGCGCGAAGGGGCACCTTATGAGTGACGGCACGCCGGCCGACCTGTTCCTCGACGCCGCGATCGGCCTGCTGCGGCGGGTGCGCGAGGAGGAGCGCGGGGCCATCGCCGCCGCCGGGACCCTGCTCGCGGACACGGTCGTGTCGGGCGGACGGCTCTTCGCCTTCGGCGCCGGCCACTCCTCGCTGCCGGCCCAGGACGTCGTCTACCGCGCGGGCGGCCTCGCGCTGATGAACCTGCTCGCCGTCCCGGGCGCGGTCGGTGTCGACGTCACGCCGGCCGTCCTCGGCTCCGCCCTGGAGCGGGTCGACGGCCTCGCCTCCGCCGTGCTGGACAGCTCCCCGCTGCGCGACGGGGACGCCCTGGTGATCATCTCCCTGTCCGGCCGCAACGCGCTGCCGGTGGAGATGGCCCAGCACGCGCGTGCCCTGGGCGTCAAGGTCATCGGCGTCACCTCGGTCGCCTACGCCACCGAGACCGCCTCCCGGCACTCCTCGGGCACGTTCCTGAAGGACCACTGCGACGTCGTACTGGACTCCAAGATCGCGGTCGGGGACGCGGAGCTGACCCTAGGCACCGTCCCGGCGCCCTTCGCGCCCGCCTCCACGGTGGTCACCTCGGCCCTGATGCAGTCCGTACTGGCGACGGCCGCGGCCACGCTGGCGGACCGGGGCGTGGAGCCCCCGCTGCTGCGCTCGGGGAACGTGGACGGCGGGCACGAGTGGAACGCCCGGATCATGGAGAAGTACGGCGACCGGATCTTCTACCACCACTGAGAACTGAGAGCGCCGTCCCTCTGCCGCCGTCGGCGGGTCAAACCTGCCCCGTGCCCCGTGCCGCGTCCGCCAGGTCCAGCGCGCCGGCGATGCGCGCGGCGACCTCTTCCGCGTACGTCGTGTCCGAGCGGTCGAAGCCGTCGCGGGAGGTGCCGCGCAGGAAGGTCAGCACGCCCAGGGTGCGGCCCCGGCTGCGCAGCGGGGTGCACAGCGCGTGGACGGTGTCGGCGGGCCAGTGCCGGGTGCGGGCCCAGTCGTTCGCCCGCCCGGCCGGTACCCCGTCCACATCGGCGCGTACGGTGCCGCCGCGCTCGGTGCACCGGGGTGCCGGGTGGTCCGGGGCGTAGCGGACGGGCAGCCCGGTGTGGACGTCGGCGCCGGGTGTCCCGGCGGGCGTGGCGGCGAGCCGCTCCAGCCGTACCGTCTCCCCGCGCGTGTCGGTCAGCCGGTCCAGCAGGGCGTGGTCGGCGAAGCCGGCGAGGGCGAACTCCAGATGGACGACGGCCGCCTCGGCGGGGTCCTCGCACTCGGCGGCGGACCGGGCCGCACGGTGCAACTGGTTGGCGCGGAACCGCAGCAGAGACGCCTCACGCTCACCATGCCGGGCCTCGGTGACGTCCTGGAAGAGCCAGCCGACCCCGAGCGGCACCGGCTCCTGCCCCAGCGGCGAGGCCAGCCGTACGAACCCGCTGCGCCAGCAGCGCCGCCGCTCCCCCTCGGCCGTACGCACGGTCAGCCACAGCTCGATGGGGCCGGGCGGCGCGCCCTCGGCGAGCACATGGGTGAGCGCGTTCTCCAGTTCCTCGACGCCCCGCGCGAGGACTTCGCCGAGCGGCCGCCCCAGCGCGCCGGTGCGGCCGACGCCCAGGGCGCGGGCGGCGTGCGCGTTGACGACGGCCGGGCGCAGGTCGGCGTCGATGAGGACGACGCCCCAGGCCGCGTCCTCGAACAGGGCCTCGCTCAGCGCGATGGACCGCTCCAGGTCGATCTGGGTGTGCACCTCGCTGAAGGCGCAGTACAGGCCCGCCGGGCGGCCGTCCGGCCCCCGTACCGCGGCCGACTGGGTGCGGACGAGGACGCGGCGGCCGTCCTTGGTGACGAGGGCGAACTCGTGGACCTGGCGGCCGGGTGCGCGCATCGCGGCCCGCAGCCGCTCGCGCACCTCCTCGGCGTCGGCGCTGCGCACCGCCCAGCCGGCGAAACCGGGCTGCCCGACCGCCTCGGCCGCGCTCCAGCCCAGGATGCGTGTCGCCTCGCGGTTCCAGTGGGTGACGGTGCCGTCGGCGTCGAAGGCGCACAGCGCGGCGTCCATGCCGTCCAGCAGGGCGGCGAGCAGATCGGCGCCGCCCGGTCGCTCCGGGCCCAGCTCGTCGGTGGTCCCACTGTGCCGGGAAGCACTCACCCTGGTCCCCCTTGCACGATCCGTCCGGCTGACGGCGTCGATGGTCATTCAACTCGACCGTGAACCGGCCCACACGCGGTTCCGCCAGATTGCGGCGGTGAAAATCACTTGAACCTCGCGTGCCCGTTTTTTAGGCTGTCGGTACACGGAAGGGAGGTGGTTCGGCAGATGTATGGAAACCGGACGCGTGAGGTGGCTGCGGGCTAGCGGCCCGTCACCACACCGAGTGCGGTGCCGGACCGGCGCGTGATCCAGGCGTGCGGCCGGCCCAATCCCAGCAGTCACCCGACCCGCGAGTTCGCCGGCCCGTCCGGCCGGCTCCCCCGCCACACGGCGGAGGAACCAGAACTCGCGGGTCGTTCCGTCTGCGCGCTCACGGGCTGAGCCGTTCGACGGCCCAGGAGCCGTCCGGCGTGGCGGTGTACCGGAGCCGGTCGTGCAGCCGGTTCTCCCGGCCCTGCCAGAACTCCACCGTCTCCGGCGCGACGCGGAACCCGCCCCAGTTCTCCGGCACCGGCACCTCCTCGCCCTCCGGGTACCGGGCGGCCAGCTCGGCGTAGGCGTCGTCCAGCACCTCGCGCGAGCCGATGACCGTGGACTGGGCGCTGGCCCTGGCACCGAGCTGGGAGCCGTGCGGGCGGCTGTGGAAGTAGGCGGCGGTCTCCTCGCGGCTGGTGCGCCGGGCGATCCCGCCGACGATCACCTGGCGGGCGAGGGGGTGCCAGGGGAAGAGCAGCGAGATGTGCGGGTTCCCGGCGAGGTCCCGGGCCTTGCGGGAGCCGTAGTTGGTGTAGAAGACGAAGCCGTCGCCGTCGTAGCCCTTCATCAGGACCGTGCGGGAGCTGGGGCGGCCGGTGGGGCCGACGGTGGAGACGACCATGGCGTTGGGCTCGTAGAGCGTGCCCAGGACGGCGGCGCGGGCGGCGTCCGCGAACCAGCGGGCGAACTGGTCCATCGGCCGGGCGGCGAGTTCGTCCTCGCCCAGCCCGTGCGCCAGGTACTGCTCGCGCATGAACGCGGGGTCCACGGCCGGGTCGGGCTTCGGTGTGAGATCGCGGTCGGTCACGGTGGTCATCCTGCCGCATCGTACGAACGTGGCACTGAGTGCCGCAAGGACTCCCCAAGAGTGGCACTCAGGGCTATCGTGCTGTTCCCGCCTCCCGTAACGGGTGACCCCCGTGCGTGTGGGGCACTACCGGTGATGACCGCCACCGACCCAGACTGAGGAGCCGCCTTATGTCCGCGTTCGTACCCGGACTAGAGGGAGTCGTCGCGTTCGAGACCGAGATCGCCGAACCGGACAAGGAGGGCGGGTCGCTCCGCTACCGGGGCGTCGACATCGAGGATCTGGTCGGGCACGTGTCCTTCGGGAACGTGTGGGGGCTGCTGGTGGACGGCGCCTTCGCACCGGGTCTGCCGGCCGCCGAGCCGTTCCCGATCCCCGTGCACTCCGGCGACATCCGGGTGGACGTGCAGTCCGCGCTCGCCATGCTGGCGCCGGTGTGGGGCCTCAGGCCGCTGCTGGACATCGACGCCGAGCAGGCCCGCGACGACCTCGCCCGCGCCGCCGTCATGGCGCTGTCCTACGTCGCCCAGTCCGCACGCGGGCAGGGGCTGCCGATGGTGCCGCAGTCGGAGATCGACAAGGCCCGCTCGGTCGTGGAGCGGTTCATGATCCGCTGGCGCGGGGAGCCGGACCCGAAGCACGTCGCCGCCGTCGACGCGTACTGGACCTCGGCCGCCGAGCACGGCATGAACGCCTCCACCTTCACCGCGCGGGTGATCGCCTCCACCGGTGCGGATGTCGCCGCCGCGCTGTCGGGGGCGGTGGGTGCGATGTCGGGGCCGCTGCACGGGGGCGCCCCCTCGCGCGTGCTGGGGATGATCGAGGAGATCGAGCGGACGGGTGACGCCGTCGGGTACGTGAAGAAGGCTCTGGACCGGGGCGAGCGGCTGATGGGGTTCGGGCACCGGGTCTACCGGGCCGAGGACCCGCGGGCGCGCGTGCTGCGGCGGACGGCGCGTGAGCTGGGTGCTCCGCGGTTCGAGATCGCCGAGGCGCTGGAGAAGGCGGCGCTGGAGGAACTGCACAACCGGCGGCCGGACCGTGTGCTGGCCACCAACGTGGAGTTCTGGGCGGCCATCATGCTCGACTTCGCCGAAGTTCCGTCGCACATGTTCACTTCGATGTTCACCTGTGCGCGGACTGCTGGGTGGTCGGCGCATATTCTTGAGCAGAAGCGGACCGGGCGGTTGGTGCGGCCTTCCGCGGAGTACGTGGGGCCTGGGACTCGGAAGCCTTCTGACATCTCCGGGTTCGAGAATATCGCCCACTGAGTGGGTGGTCGGGGCGCGGAGAGCGGCTGGCCCCCGTTGGGGCTGGTCGCGCGGTTCCCCGCGCCCCTGAGGTACCTACGCGGACGTCAGTAGATTCGCGTGGTGCCTCTCCGCCACCAAAGGGTGCGCTCGGAGCTTTCCCTTCAGCTCGTTGTAGCCGTATTCCGCGAAAAGCGGGTTGGACGGGTCCGTCGACACGCCTCGGGCCTTTTCCGCGTGCGGGAAAGGCAGGGGGGCTATTTTCGCGTCCAGGGCCGGGTTGTAGAAGAAGGGGACCGAGAAGCGCTCGGTGGTGGCGGGCGGGCTCACCACGCGGTGGTTGGTGGCGACCAGGTAGCCGTTGGTGGCGACCTCCAGGAGTTCGCCGAGGTTGACCACGAACGCGCCGTCCAGGGGCGGGACTTCGTGGAAGCGGCCGTCGTCGCGCTGGACCTGGAGGCCGCCGACCGTGTCCTGGAGGAGCAGGGTGAGGAAGCCGTAGTCCTTGTGCGCGCCGACGCCCTGGTCGGTGCCGTCGCCCGCGCTGCCGGGGTAGCGGACCAGCTTGAGGTGCGGGTGGGCGTGGGCACCGAAGACCGGGTCGTAGAAGCCGGCCGGGGCGCCGATGGCGGTGAGCAGCTCGCGCAGCAGGCGCTGGGCGACCGCGCTGAGCTTCTCCACCCAGGCGAGCGCGGCGGCGCGCAGCTCGGGCAGGGCGGCCGGCCACTGGTTGGGGCCCTGGAGCCACCAGTACGGCGGCTCGCCGGGGCCGGGCACGCGGGCCGGGCGCTCGGCGCCGATGTCGAGCTGGTCGCGCCAGTCCCGGGCACCGCCGGTCCGCTCGTCGCCGGTGCGTGTGTAGCCCCGGAAGTGCGGGGAGTTGACGTTGTCCAGGGCGAGCCGGTCGGCCTCGGGCAGCGCGAAGAAGGCCCGCATGGCCGAGGTCAGGGCGTCGGTCTCGGCCCGGGTCACGCCGTGCCCGGTGAGCTGGAAGAAGCCCACGTCATGCGCCGCGCTGTGCAGCCGGGCGTGGAACAGGGCCCGCTCCTCGGGACTGCGGTCGGCGGCCGAGAGGTCGATGATCGGGAGCTGGGCGTACGACAGGTCCGTCGCATGAGTCGTCATGGTGCGTCCGCGAGGTGTACGGGGCACGGGCAGCCGCGAGGAGTGTGGCGGCCCCCTGGTGCCGGACGAGGAGAAGAAGAAGGCGGGAGAGAGGGGGCTGGGTCAGGCGGAGCGCCGACAGCCCATGCTCGTGACACGCACGTAATCCACGTGGCGGCGTCGGACGAGCATCGGAAGCATGGGCCCAGAGTACTGCGGACCTTCGATTTCGAGCGTGACGCCGGTCACCCCCAAGCTTCCGGGCTCAGGTTCGGGGCTCAGGTTCCGGGCTCAGGTTCCGGGCTCAGCCGAGGGTGCCGTCCAGCAGGGCCCCCCACTGGGCCACGACCCGCTCGCGGCGGGCGGTGTCGTCGGTGAGCAGGGTGGCGAGGCCGAGTCCGCGCGCCATGTCGAGCAGCCCCTGCACGCTCTCGCGTACCCCGGGACGGGCCTCGTCGGCGCCGAGGAGTTCCACGGCGATCCGGTGGCTCTCCCGGCCGACCCGGGCCTCCAGCTCGGTCACCCGGCCACGCAGCTGCTCCTCGTTGGCGGCGGCCACCCAGAGCTGGAGCGCGGCCCGGAAGAGCGGGCCGGTGTAGAGGCCGACCAGGGCCGCGACCACGGCCCGGCGGTCGCCGGGCCCGTCCGGGAAGAGGTCGCGCAGGGCGCTGGAGCGGCGTTCGGCGACGTACTCGACGGCGGCCGTGAACAGGTCCTCGCGGGTAGGGAAGTGGTGCTGGGCCGCGCCCCGCGAGACGCCCGCGCGTTCGGCGACGACCGAGACCGTGGAGCCCGCCCAGCCGTGTTCGGCGAGGCAGGCCACGGCGGCCTCCAGCAGCCGCAGCCGGGTGGCCCGGCTGCGGTCCTGCTTGGGTACGCGGTCGCGTGCCGCCGTACTCACACCACCCATGCCGCATCCCGTCTCTCCAGGAAGGCCGTCATCCCCTCCCGCGCCTCCGGGGCGGAGAACAGCCGGGCCGAGAGCGCGGTCAGCTGGGCCGCGTCCCGGTCGAACATTTCCAGCACCCTAGCCGTGAGCAGCACCTTCGTCGCGGCCAGGGCCTCGGGCGAGGACCGGCGCAGGCCGTCCAGCACCGGGGCGAGTGCCTCGTCCACGTCGTCGCCGGTGAGCGCGAGCAGACCGAGCCGTACGGCAACAGTGCTCGGTGACGGTCCGCCGGGGGGAGAGCGGGCCGCGCAATCCTCTGATCAGCGAAGACAGCGGAGCATCACCGTGAAATTGGGACTATCAGGGAAGGGCTGACGGTTTCCGATCTTCCGGTACTCCCACGTCTCGTAGAGAGCCTGCACCTTGGGATGGCCGGGGTCGACCAGGAGCACGGCCAGGGCCTCCGGCCTGTTCTCCACCAGTGCCATATGCAGGCGCTCGGCGGTGCCGGTCTTGCGCCATCTCGGCCGAACCATCAGCTCAGACACACTGAACGTGGAGTCGTCTGCCGGCGGCTCCGTCAGGTGCTCACGCCACCACTCGCGGCCCGGCGCGGCCGGAGCACCGTACGCGCATCCCACGGGTTCGCCGTCTTCGTATCCGATGACGCACGCGAAGCCCGGATTGCCTCCCCAGTGGTCCACGAACCACGGGAACCGCTCGTCGAACTCGGTCATGTCGTCGGCATAGGCGTCGGCGTGGACGTCAATGAGGGTTTGCCGGATCCCGGGAAGGTCGTCGTGGCCGTAGTGACGGAGTTCGACGGTCGCCGTGGTCATGCGGGGGTGCTCCATTCGGTCCGGTAGCGGTCGGTCCACTCGTGCGCGACACGCGGGGGCGCAAGGGTGATCAGGTCGCGGTGGAAGTCGCCCAGGAGTCGGCGCATGCGGCCGGGGAGCGGGTCATCGGCCATGATCTCGAACACGGCCGCGCCGGTGGCGCATGCCTGCTCGATGTCGCCCTGGTGGAGCTGGGCAAGGGCCAGACGTGCGGTGGTGTGCCCGCGGTTACGCCGGTAGCTGTGCTGGAGTGCGCCGAGCGCCCGGTGCGAGGCGGCCTCAGCCTCCACCGGATCACCGACGACATCCCGCACGATCGCGGTGAGCGAGTACAGCTCAGCGGGCCCGTAGAAAACGATCCAGGTCGGGCGCGGGTCTGCCAAGTCAACCTTGCTCAGGGCGTCTTCGGCGCGGCCGAGAGAACGCAGGGCCGCTGACGGTCGGTCTCCGGCGTGCGCGAGACTGATTGCGGTCCGGGCGTGCGCGAGAGACGCATGCAGAGGGGAGCGACGGGCAATGGTCGTCGTCTGCATGGCCTGTGCGGCGGCGATGGCTTCGACGTGGTCGTCGCGCTGACGGGCGAGCATGGCCCGGAGGTTCCAGACCTGCATGGACATGTCCGGGTCCTGGGACATCCCGGCGAGGGTCAGTGCGCGATCCAGGTTCCTGCCGGCGGCGTCGAGCTGCCCGGCGTCGATCATCGACCATGCCGCCGTCGAGACGAAGTCGGATGCGACGGCGTACAGGCGTTGGCGTACGCGCTGCGTGGCGGCGCGCTGTTGGAGACTCAGAGCTTCTTCGGCTCCGGCGAGTGCTGCGCGTTCCAGGGCGGTGTGTCCGCCCCGCGCGGCGTCGAGCTGGACGAGGGTTTCCACGCTGTCCCGTAGCCGGATGACATCGGAGGTGCCAACGCGCTGCGGGCGGGAGTCCGGGGAGGCGATGAGCGGTGCGGCGACGGCGGCGACGGTGCCGGTGGCCGCGCCGACGAACCGGCGGCGGTGCACTGAAGGGTCCTCCGGTAACGCTGCTGGGGGTAATGGCGTAGTCGTGAGCTTCCCCCGAGGCACGAACCCCAGGTCAGTGGGGGTCAGGCCGGTGACCCGTTCGAGCGCGATGCGTTGGCGCTCCTGGGGCCACCGGCTCTTGCCGGCCAGCCACCGGTACCCGGTCCGCTCAGACGTGGTGCCCTGACGGCCGGTGAAGCCGTGGATGGCGTCGTTCACGGCGTCCACCAACTCCTCAATCGACATGCCGTGACGCTCAATCCAGGCGGCCAGGTGCTCGTTTCTGGTCTCCGCCATGCGCTCACGGTAGGCGGTGCGGAGTACCACGGAAAGTAAAAGGCGAGCCAATTCGTCAGTGCGCGCGCAGGCACTCCGAGCGATTTCGTCATGTCCGCGGTGGGGTGACTGTGGGTTAGCTGGTGTGTACGGCTCCGCTCGTGCCTCAGTCCCGCGAGGGGCACGGGCGGGGCATCGGACTTGACGTGAGCGCGAGGCAACTGACATGACGACGCGCAGCACAACCCCACACCCCACGCCGCCGGGGCTGGTGGACGCTCCCAACATCGACCGCGACCGGCCGACGAACCGGCAGCGCGCGGGTACGTCGTGCGCCGGGACCGCGTCACCTCGACACCCGGCCGGTGACCTGTACGCGTGCGATCCGTGCGCGGCGATGTACGGCGTCCCGGCGGTGACGCCATGAGCCGTGACGACGCCGCATTCCCGGCCGCACTGGACTGCTGGACATCTACGGACTGGCGGGAGTACCGGGAGCGGGTCGGTGACGGCGAGGGCTCCGCAGCGGCGATCGACGTTATCAACCGGCGCCGTCAGCGGCCCGCGTGGGAGGCGACCGGCACGGAGGCGACCCGGTGACCGCAGAGCACCGCGCCGGGGTCGGTGACCTGGTACGCGACCCCGGACGATCCCGCGTGGGCGTCCTCACGGATGTTCGCCGCGGTACGCCGGTCCTGCGCCCGCAGTACGGCGACGGCCGCACCGCCGGGGCCGTATCACTCGGCTCGGTCGTGGCGGGGCTCGCCCTCAGGGCGGCACAGGTACATACAGCTCGCGCCGTCGTGTCGGTCGCGGTCCAGCCGGACCGCCCGTCTGCGGATGTGCTCCCGGACCGGCGCGCCCCCCACACGGACCGGCACGGCGACCGGCCACCCGCTTTTGATCCCCGTCGACGGGCCCGCACATCCCTCGCCGCCCTACCGCTGACCGCCAAGGAGACATCTTGACCGCCACCCCGTTACCGCAGACCGCCGACCTGTTCGCACTCAGCGCCGACCGCATCCGCAGCGCCGCCGGCACCCTGTGGCCCGGCGAGCCACTGACGCTCGGCGATCACGTCCCCTCGGTCACCGGCTACGTACAGCGCGCCGGCATCGGCGGCCGAAGCGTGTTCGCGAAGGACTCGATCCTTGGCCTGTCCCTCGTCTCCGTGCTGCGCGGTGTGGCCGGTGACCGCGACACGGTCCGTGCGGCGCAGGCCGCTTACGCCTCTTCTCCCGGCTCGCTGCTCGCTCGGGAGGCCGCGCAGCTCCGCGTCCTGGACGCGGTCGGCGTCCGGGTCGGCCGGTGCACCGGCTACGCGGCCGGAGTGCTGTTCACCGAGCCCACAACGGGCCCGACCCTCGCTGATCTGATCGTCGAAGACCCGGCGCGGACCGGCGACCTGCTCGGCGCCACCGTGACCGCTCTTGAGGCTCTCCAGCACCCGCAGGTGGCCGCTCTGATCGACTCTGCGGCGATCCCCGAGCGCAGCATCGACAGCACGTTCCGCAGGAAGTTCAACGGCGTCTCGGGCCGTCTCTACATGAGCCGTCTCGGCGTTGACCGGCTCGACGAGCGCTCCCGGCAAAGCGTCGCCGCGGTGGTCGGCGTGGTCGTGGCCCGGCTGCTGAAACTCCGCCTCACTCCGCCGATCGGCCCTGCGGTGATCGTCTACGGCGACTTGAAGCCGGAACACATCCTGTGGCCCGACGGCCCTGCGGAAGCGCCGTCGTTCATCGACCCAGGCCTCTCGCGCGGGCCAGCACACCACGACATCGCGAAACTCGTCTCACGCACGGTCCTCGCACTGATCACCGCCCCGCACGTGGACGGCCCGGCCGTCACGGTGGCGGACGGGATCGCCGCGTTCGTGGCCGGGCAGACGCGCCCGCTGGGCGGGGCCATGCGGGGCCTGTGGCTGCGCCAGCTGCTCGTGACGTGGCTGATGGACACGGTGAACATCCTCTCCACCTACCTCAGCGCCCCCGCCACGCTGCCGCTGCCCGAGCGCGTACAAGCCGTCATCGACCGGACAGAAGCGCTGTGCACGCTGCTGGACCTGGTGAGCGCGGCCCTTGTGTCCGGGACCGACCCAGACACCGCGTGGCTTCTCGCCCTGCGGACCGTGACCCGGACGGCGGCCCGGTGACCGGCCACACGGTCGGCATCGTCGGCGCCGGCGCGGTCGGCCAGACCGTCGCCGCGCTCCTCGTCGGCGAGCCCTGGTGCTACCGGCTGCTCATCACCTCCCGCACGGCCGAGAACTCCGCTGGTCTGATCGCTGATCTGGAGGACATGGCCCACGTCGTCCACTCCGACACCCGCGCACAGGCGGCCACCGTCACCGAACTGGACCAGGCGGACGCCGTGGTGATCTGCCCCCGGGCCACGTTCGCCAACACCGCAACCCGCGACGTGCGTATGGCCGGACTCGACGCGAACGCCCCGCTGATCGCCGAACTCGGCCGCAAGCTCAGCGGCTACACGCGCCCCGTCGTCGTGGTGACCAACCCCGTGGATGTCCTCTCACGGCTCCTCGCCACGATCAGCGGAGCCCCCACGTACGGGATCGGATCGGCAACCGACACCGCCCGCTATCGTGCCGCCCTCGCAGCCCATCACCGCGTACCCGTCTCGGCCGTGGACGGCTACGTGATCGGCGAACACGGTGACGGTGCGGTCATCTGCGCCTCGACCACCACCGTTCACGGCGCCCCGTGCACCGTGCCACTGGAGCTGATCCGCGGCGAACTCGCCGACCGGCCGCGCCGGATCAACGCCGGGACAGGCCGCACCAGGCACGGCCCGGCCGCTGCCGTTCTGTCCGCCCTGCGCAAGCTCCTGGACGTCGAGGACGGAACCGATGTCCTGTCCGTCGACCACGGGGGCGTGTGGCTCGGAGTCCGGTTACACATCCGCGCAGGTCGCCCGACTGTTCAGCCTCTGACGCTGGACCCCCAAGAGACTGCGGGCCTGCTCACGGCCCGCACCAGACTCCAAGCCGCCTACAGCCAAATCAGTCACTACGAACAAGGAGCCCGTACGTGTCTCTGACCGCGATCCGCATCCACGCCGACACCGCGACCGTCACGGTCGCCAGCCGAACGGCGGCGATCACCGATTGGTCCGCGCGCTACTTCGGACCCTGGTGGAACGCCGCTGCCGCCGACGACCCGGGTCCCGGTTCCCTCACCGGTGGGGGCCTGGTCCTCGCCGACACCGACCCGGGCCGCGTGGACGACATCGCCGCCCTCGTCGCGGACCTCAGCCCCGAAGAGACCACCTACGCGAACGCCCGGACACTCGTTGGCCGCGCGGACGGCATCACCCACGCCGTGCAGCCAGACGAGCGGATCGGCTACCAGGCCAACGGCCGCCGCCTGGTCATCGTCGGCGATGCACTCGAACCGGTCGCCGTCGCCGCCGCCCGCCTCGCCCGCGAACTCGTCCGGGGGCAACTCCTCGCCGACGGATGGACCGTGCTGCACGCCTCCGCCGCCACCCGAAACGGTGACGCTGTCCTGACCCTCGGCGACAAGGGTGCGGGCAAGACCACGGCCGGGCTCCTCCTCGCCCTGGGCGGGTGGGGCCTGCTGGCCAATGACCGCGTCTTCGTCCGCCCGGAGCCCGACGGCCGGGTGAGGGTGCTCCCATGGCCGTCCGCCGCCGCCCTCGGCCTCGGCCTGCTCGATGCGACCGGCCTGTACGACCAGGTGCGGGAAAAGGTGCTCGCCGGCGGACAGCTCCACCCCACCCAGCACCCCACGGTGACACAGGCTCTCGTGGACGACCGCCGCGAACCGCTGTGGAAGGACACCGGAAAGGAGCTGAAGCCCCAGTTCTTCCCCGATCAGCTCGGCTCATGGCTCGGCCTCACCCTCGCCACCGAGGCTCGCGCGGCCGGTCTCCTCTTCCCGGCCATGAGCCCTGACGCGGTTCCGGCTCTCGTGGAGAACGGACGGACGCTCACAGACGCGGATGTGTTCGACCGGACGACCGAGGACCGCTACCCCGACATCTTCGACCTGACCCCCACGACCGCGACCGGCACACAGGCCCTCGCCCAGCATCTCGCCCGGCTGCCGCGCCGGTCGCTGCTCCTCAGCCACGACACCAAGGCGTCCGCCGCGCTGCTGACCACGACCGCCGAGGAGATCATCACCGTCCGCTGAGCGGTTCCCCCGCCTGCCGGCCCCCGGTCGACCCGAAGGCCCCGAGAAGCCGCACGGGGGACTGACCGTCCTCAAGGACAGCGTCATGTCCTGTGCCTGCAACGGCTGTTCGGCGAGTTGCACCGCCATCGCACGGCTGCCCTCGGCACGCTGCCATGCCGTCTCGGCCGGGGGCGTGGCCGTAGAAGGAGATCTCCCCTGTCCTGCGGAACACGGTTCCCCCGAACGGCATTGGGTCTAGTACGACTTGGGCAGGCCGAGGGTCTGGTGGGAGACATAGTTGAGGATCATCTCCCGGCTCACCGGGGCGATCCGGGCCACCCGCGCGCCGATGATCAGCGAGGCGAGCCCGAACTCGCGGGTCAGGCCGTTGCCGCCGAGGGTGTGCACGGCCTGGTCGACGGCCCGTACGCATGCCTCGCCGGCGGCGTACTTGGCCATGTTGGCGGCCTCGCCGGCCCCGATGTCGTCCCCGGCGTCGTAGAGGAGGGCAGCCTTCCGCATCATCAACTTGGCCAGTTCCAGGTCGATGTGGGCCTGCGCGAGAGGGTGCGCGATGGCCTGGTGGGCGCCGATCGGGGTCTTCCAGACGGTGCGCTCACGGGCGTACTCCAGCGCCTTGGTGATGGCGTAGCGGCCCATCCCGATGGCGAACGCGGCCGTCATGACGCGCTCCGGATTGAGCCCGGCGAAGAGCTGGAGCAGCCCGGTGTCCTCTCCCCCACTGCCGAAAGCGTGGGAGGGGCTCCCACCCACCAGCGCGTCGGCAGGCAGCCGCACGTCGTCCAGGACCAGCTCCCACTGTTTCTCGGGGGCGCTCAGCTCCATGTCGATCGGGTTGCGGGAGAAGCCCTCGGCGTCGCGCGGGACGATGAACAGGCAGGGCTTCAGCTTGCCGGTGCGGGCGTCCTCGGTGCGGCCGACGATCAGGACGGCGTCGGCGTGGTCCACCCCGGAGATGAAGACCTTCCGGCCGGTGAGCAGCCAGTCGTCGCCGTCCCGGCGGGCGGTGGTGGTGATGCGGTGCGAGTTGGAGCCGGCGTCGGGCTCGGTGATGCCGAACGCCATCAGCCTGGTGCCGTCTGCGAGGCCGGGGAGCCAGGTGCGCTTCTGGTCCTCGGTGCCGAAGCGGGCGATCACCGTGCCGCAGATGGCCGGGGAGACGATGAGCATGAGGAGGGGGGCTCCGGATGCGCCCAGCTCTTCGAGGACGATGGAGAGTTCGGCTATGCCGCCGCCTCCGCCGCCGTACTCCTCCGGGAGGTTGACGCCGAGGTAGCCCGACTTGGCCGCCTCTTGCCAGAGTTCGGTGGGGTAGCGGCCCTCTGCTGTGACCTGGGTGATGTAGTCGCGGCCGTAGCGCTTGCCGAGGGCGGAGACTGCTCTGCGGAGGTCCTGGTGTTCTTCGGATTCGATGAGGGGGGTCACCTTCTGCTCCTTCGCGTGCGGCTGCTGGGTCACTTCGACTCCACGACTGCCAAGAGGGTGCCCATCTCCACCTGACGGCCCACTGCCGCTGGGAGGGCTGTGAGCGTGCCGTCCGCCGGGGCGGTGATCCGGTGTTCCATCTTCATCGCCTCCAGCCAGATCAGGGGCTGGCCCGCCCGCACCTCGGTGCCCTCGGTGAGGCCCTCCGCCAGGCGTACGACCGTGCCGGGCATGGGGGCCAGGAGGGAGCCGGGGGCGTGAGCGGTGGTGGGGTCGGGGAAGCGGGGCAGGGCGGTGAGGGCTGTGGCGTTCACGTGGACCTGGTCGCCGTAGCGGGCGATCTCGAACTTCCGTCGTACGCCGTCCACTTCGAGGACGACGAGATCCGGGCCGGCGTGCACCACGCGTACGCCGTCCGCCGCCGGGCCGGTGCGGGTGTGCCGGTAGGCGGCCTCGTGCTCCTCGCCCGCCAGCGCGTACCGCTTCACCTGCGGGCCCGAGGGCACGTTGCGCCAGCCGCCGAAGCGGGAGCGGCCGTGGGCGTCGGCGAGGGCGGCGGCGAGCGGGGCGTGGGGGTCGGGGGCGGGCTCGGTCAGGGTGGTCAGGTGGCGGTCGTAGAAGCCGGTGTCCATGCGGGCTTCGGTGAACTCCGGGTGCCTGAGCGAGCGGACCAGCAGGTCGCGGTTGGTGACCGGGCCGTGCAGCACGGTCCGCTCCAGGGCGCCGGCCAGCCTGCGGACCGCCTCGGTGCGGGTCGGGGCGTGCGCGATGACCTTGGCGAGCATCGGGTCGTAGTGCACGCCGATGGTGTCGCCGTCCGCGCAGCCGGTGTCCAGCCGTACGCCGTCCGGCACGGTGAAGCGGTGCAGGGTGCCGGTCTGCGGGGCCCAGCCGCGCGCGGGGTCCTCGGCGTACAGCCGGGCCTCGACCGCGTGCCCGCACGGGGCCGGCTGCTCGGCGGGGAGGGCGTGGCCCTCGGCGACACGGATCTGCTCGGCGACCAGGTCGAGGCCGAACACCGCCTCGGTGACGGGGTGTTCGACCTGGAGCCGGGTGTTCATCTCCAGGAAGTGGGCGCGGCCGTCCGCCACCAGGAACTCCACGGTGCCCGCGCCCTCGTAGGACACGGCACGGGTCGCCCGTTCGGCGAGCGCGTACAGCTCCTCGGTGAGCGCGGGCGGCAGACCGGGCGCCGGAGCCTCCTCGATGACCTTCTGGTGCCTGCGCTGGAGCGAGCAGTCGCGGGTGCCGAGCGTCCACACGGTGCCGTGGGTGTCGGCGAGGATCTGCACCTCGACATGGCGGCCGTTCTCCAGGTACGGCTCCACGAACACCTCGCCGTCCCCGAACGCGCTCGCCGCCTCCGCGCGGGCGTCCTCCAGCGCACCGGGCAGCGCGGCGAGGTCGCGTACGACGCGCATGCCGCGTCCGCCGCCGCCCGCCGCCGCCTTCACCAGCACGGGCAGGTCGGCCGGGGTGACGTGCTGTGCGTCCAGCGGGGCGAGGCCCATCAGCTCCTTGGCGCGGGTCTTGGACGCCATCGCCTCGATCGCCTCGGGCGGCGGCCCGACCCAGAGCAGCCCGGCATCGCGTACGGCACGGGCGAAGTCGGCGTTCTCGGAGAGGAAGCCGTAGCCGGGGTGCACGGCGTCCGCGCCGGCCGCGAGGGCGGCCTTCACGATCAGGTCGCCGCGCAGATACGTCTCGGCGGGCGCCGCGCCCGGCAGCCGTACGGCTGTGTCGGCCACGCGTGTGTGCAGCGCACCCTCGTCCGCGTCGGAGTGCAGGGCGACGGTACGGATGCCGAGGTCGGCGCAGGTGCGGAAGATGCGGCAGGCGATCTCGCCCCGGTTGGCGACGAGCAGGGTGGCGATCATGGGCCTCACATCCGGAAGACGCCGAAGCCGCCGCGGGCGCCCTCGTAGGGAGCGGTGTGTATGGCGGACAGGCATATACCGAGGACGGTCCGGGTGTCGCGGGGGTCGATGACGCCGTCGTCGTAGAGCCGTCCGGACAGGAACATGGGGAGCGACTCCGCCTCGATCTGCCCCTCGACCATCGCGCGCAGGGCGGCGTCCGCCTCGTCGTCGTACGGCTGCCCCTTGGCCAGGGCCGACTGGCGGGCCACGATCGACAGCACGCCCGCGAGCTGCTGCGGGCCCATGACGGCCGACTTGGCGCTGGGCCAGGCGAAGAGGAAGCGGGGGTCGTAGGCGCGGCCGCACATGCCGTAGTGGCCGGCGCCGTAGGACGCGCCCATGAGGACGGAGAGGTGCGGGACCTTCGAGTTGGAGACCGCGTTGATCATCATCGAGCCGTGCTTGACGATGCCGCCCTGCTCGTACTCCTTGCCGACCATGTAGCCGGTGGTGTTGTGCAGGAACAGCAGCGGGATGTCGCGCTGGTTGGCGAGCTGGATGAACTGCGCCGCCTTCTGCGACTCCTCGCTGAACAGCACCCCGCGCGCGTTGGCCAGGATGCCGACGGGGTAGCCGTGCAGCTCGGCCCAGCCGGTGACCAGGCTCGTGCCGTACAGCGGCTTGAACTCGTCGAAGTCGGAGGCGTCGACGAGGCGGGCGATCACCTCGCGCGGGTCGAAGGGGGTGCGCAGGTCGCCGGGGACGATGCCGAGCAGCTCCTCGGGGTCGTACCTGGGCGGCTCGGCGAAGGCCGGATCGGCGTACGCCTTGCGGTGGTTGAGCCGCGCGACCACCCTGCGCGCCTGCCGGATCGCGTCGTTCTCGTCCACCGCGAAGTGGTCCGCGAGGCCGGAGGTGCGGGCGTGCATCTCGGCGCCGCCCAGCGACTCGTCGTCGCTCTCCTCCCCGGTCGCCATCTTCACCAGCGGCGGCCCGCCGAGGAACACCTTCGCGCGCTCCTTGACCATGATCACGTGGTCGGACATGCCGGGGACGTAGGCCCCGCCGGCCGAGGAGTTGCCGAACACGACGGCGACGGTGGGGATGCCGGCGGCGGACAGCCGGGTGAGGTCCCGGAAGATGGCGCCGCCGGGGATGAAGATCTCCTTCTGCGAGGGGAGGTCGGCGCCGCCGGACTCCACCAGGCTGATGACGGGCAACCGGTTGGCCCGCGCGATCTCGTCGGCCCGCAGCGCCTTCTTCAGGCTCCACGGGTTGCTCGCGCCGCCGCGCACGGTCGCGTCATTGGCGCTGATCAGGCACTCCGTGCCCTCGACGACCCCGATACCGGTCACCAGGGAGGCGCCGACGGTGTACTCGCTGCCCCAGGCCGCGAGGGGGGACAGTTCGAGGAAGGGGGTGTCGGGGTCCACCAGCAGCTCGATCCGCTCCCGGGCGAGCAGCTTCCCGCGCCTGCGGTGCCGGGCCACATACTTCTCCCCGCCGCCCGCGAGCGCCTTGCCGTGCTCCGCCTCCAGGTCGGCGAGCCTGGCGAGCATGGTGTCGCGGTTGGCCTGGTGGTCGGGGGCGGTGGGGTCGAGGGTGGTGGGGAGGAGGGTCATGGGGTGCCTCCGGGGGACGCGGACGGGCGGGAGCCCCGGGGGGCGGGCGGACGGGGGGCGCCAGGCACGGCGGGAGCCGGTGACCCGGCGGGAGCCGGTGTCCGGGGTGTCACAGCAGTTCCTCCGGGATGTCGACGTGCCGGGAGCGGAGCCATTCGCCGAGGGCCTTGGCCTGGGGGTCGAAGCGGTGCTGGGCGGCTACGCCCGCGCCGAGGATGCCGGTGACGACGAAGTTCAGGGCGCGCAGGTCCGGCAGGACGTGACGGGTGACGGGGAGGCCGCGGGCCTCGGGGATCAGCTCCCGGAAGCGCTCGACGGTCAGCTCGTGCGCGAGCCAGCGCCAGGCGTCGGCGGAGCGGACCCAGACGCCGACGTTGGCGTTCCCGCCCTTGTCGCCGCTACGTGCTCCGGCGACATGGCCGAGCGGGGCGCGGCGGGTGCCGCCCACACGGAGGGGCTCGGGCAGGACGGGTTCGGGGACCTCACTGAGCGGGAGCGTCTCTCCCGGTCCACCCACATCGATACGGCGCCCGTCATGGAGGACGGCCACATGGTCGACGGCACCATGGGGTACGGCCACATCCTCGAACACCCCGTAGGGCGAGCCCTTCCCAGGTGGCGCCGGCACATGGAAGCCGGGGTAACTGGCGAGCGCCAGCTCGATCGCGGCCCCGCTCAGCCCCCGCCCGACCACTTCGGGATCGGCGTCCCGTACGACGAGCCGCAGCACCGCGCTCGCCGTCTCCTCCGTGTCCGCGTCGGCCCGGTCGGTGCGGGCCAGCTCCCAGCGCACCTCCTCAGGCGCCGCCTCGGCCAGCGCGGCGTCCAGCTGCTCCCGTACCAGCGCCGCCTTGGCCTCGATGTCGAGACCCGTGAGCACGAAGGCGACCTCGTTGCGGAAGCCGCCGAGCCGGTTGAGGCCGACCTTGAGCGTGGGCGGCGGCGCTTCCCCGCGCACCCCCTCGATCCGCACCCGGTCCGGCCCGTCCCGGCTCAGCCGTACGGTGTCCAGCCGGGCGGTGACATCGGGCCCGGCGTACCGGGCGCCCCCGGTCTCGTAGAGGAGCTGGGCGGTGACCGTCCCGGTGTCGACGAAGCCGCCGGTGCCGGGGTGCTTGGTGATGACGCTGCTGCCGTCGGCGTGCAGCTCGGCCAGCGGAAAGCCGGGGCGGCGTACGTCACCGTCCTGGAAGAAGGCGTAGTTGCCGCCGGTGACCTGGGTACCGCACTCCAGCAGATGCCCGGCGACGACCGCCCCGGCGAGCTGGTCGTGGTCACCGGGACCCCACCCGAAGTACGCGGCGGCGGGCCCGGTGACGAGGGCGGCGTCGGTCACCCGGCCGGTGATCACCACGTCGGCCCCGGCCCGCAGACACTCCGCGATGCCGAACCCGCCGAGGTAGGCATGGGCGGCGAGGGTGCCGGGGTACGTGGCGGTGAGATCGTCCCCCTCGACATGCGCGACCCGTACGGGTATGCCGAGCCGCGCGGCCAACTCCCTCACCTTGTCGGCGAGTCCGGCGGGGTTCAGCCCGCCCGCGTTGGTGACGATCCGCACCCCCCGCTGCTGCGCGAGCCCGAGGCAGTCCTCCAACTGGCGGGCGAAGGTGCGGGCGTAGCCGGCGCCGGGGTCCTTCAGCCGGTCGCGGCCGAGGATGAGCATGGTCAGCTCGGCGAGATAGTCCCCGGTGAGTACGTCGACCTCGCCACCGGTGAGCATCTCGCGCAGGGCGGCGGCCCGGTCGCCGTAGAAGCCGGAGAAGTTGCCGACGCGGAGGGGGGTCACCGTATCGGCTCCTCGGGCGCGGCCGCCTGGGGCGCGGCTTCCCCGGGTGCGGCTTCCCCGGGTGCGCGCCCGGTGCCGGGTGGACCCGCGAACGCCTGGGCGATGTCCAGCCAGCGGTCGGCGTCCGGGCCCTCGGCGGTCAGGGCGAGGTCGGCGCGGTGGGCGCGCTGGGTGACGAGCAGGCAGAGGTCGACCGCGGGGCCGGTGATCCGCTGCGCGGCGTCCTCGGGACCGTAGGTCCACAGCTCGCCCGAGGGCGCGCGGACCTCGACGCGGAACTCCTCCCGCGGCGCGGGCAGCCCCCGCGCCCCGAAGGCGAAGTCCCGGGCCCGCATACCGATGTGGACCACATGCCGGAGCCGGTCGGTGGGTGCGCGCACCACACCCAGGGCGTCGGCCACATCCTGGCCGTGGGCCCAGGTCTCCATGAGGCGGCCGGTGGCCATGGAGGCGGCGGACATGGGCGGCCCGAACCAGGGGAACCGTGTGTGCCGCGCGGCGGCCTCCCGCAGGGCGCGGTCGAGCGACTGCCGTCCCTCCCGCCAGCGGGTGAGCAGCTCGGCGGGGCCGAGCCGGGCACCCTCGGCGGCACCGTCGTCCACGAAGGAGTCCGGCGAGGTGAGCGCCTGCTCGGCGAACTTCCGGAAGGCCGCCTCGTCACTGACGGCGAGCAGGGCGGCGCGGTCGGTCCAGTGCAGGTGGGCGATCTGGTGAGCGATGCTCCAGCGCGGAGCGGGCGTCGCGCGTGCCCACTCCTGCTCGGTCAACTCGGCCACGAGCAGGTCGAGTTCCCTGCTTTCCTCACGCAGGTCGGCGAAGACGGGCGTCGGATCGGACATGGGCAGGAGCATGGCAGCGGGCCTGGAAACAATCAAGCGTGCTTGCATTAAGCGGTGAGGATGACCGGCGTGGGACGGCTGCGCGGCGGCAGGCGCTACGGCTGGTGGGCATGCCGGGATCGGGCGAGGGGGCGGCGCCTGACAGGAACCCTGCCCGGCGAACCCCCTACGCCTCCGGTGCCGGGGGTGCCACCCGGCGGGTCTGGGTGCGGACCGCGCCGATGCTGGCCGCGATGACCAGGGCGATGGCGGCGGCCTCGGTGAGGGAGAGAGCCTGGTGGAGGACGAAGAAGCCGGCGGTGGCGGCGATGGCCGGTTCGAGGCTCATCAGGATGGCGAAGGTGGGCGCGGGAAGGCGGCGCAGCGCGAGGAGTTCCAGGGTGTACGGGAGGACCGAGGAGAGCAGGGCCACCGCCGAGCCGAGCGCGATGGTGGTGGGGTTCAGCAGCCGGTCGCCCGCGTCGACGATGCCCAGCGGGAGGAAGGCCAGCGCGGCCACCGCCATGGCGAGGGCCAGCCCGTCGGCCTGGGGGAAGCGGCGGCCCGTACGGGCGCTGAAGATGATGTACGCCGCCCACATGGCACCCGCCGCCAGGGCGAAGCCGACGCCCAGCGGGTCGAGGCCGCTGAAGCCACCGCCGCCCAGCAGGACGACGCCCGCCAGGGCGAGGGCCGCCCACAGGGCGTTGACCGCGCGGCGGGAGGCGAACACGGACAGGGCGAGCGGTCCGAGGACTTCCAGGGTCACCGCGAGGCCGAGCGGGATGCGGGCGACCGCCTGGTAGAAGAGGCCGTTCATCCCGGCCATGGTGAGACCGAAGACGACCACCGTCCCCCAGTCGGCACGGGAGTGTCCCCGCAGCCGGGGCCGGCACACCACCAGCAGCACGACGGCCGCCGCCACCAGCCGGAGTGTCACCACGCCGAGCGCGCCCGCCCGGGGCATCAGCGTCACCGCGAGCGCCCCGCCGAACTGGACCGATATCCCGCCCGCCAGCACCAGGCCCACCGGCCCCAGCGAGCCGAACCGGCCGTGGGAGTCCGGGGCGGTGGGGGTGGCGGTCGGCTTGGAGGTGGAGCTGGCAGAGGTGGAGGTGCGGACGGTGGTCACGGGGTGTCCTGGGGGCCGGCGGGAGGGGGCTTCCTGCGGATCGGTCGCGAGCGCAGCGTACATCTCGATGCACTTTCAGGTCCACGATAATGGACCTTCGTCAGGCGTGTGAACCCTTATGCCACTGTACGCAGCCGGTGTCTCGGATGCTGGGACCGAACCGATGCCGAGACCGGGGCCCGGCGGGCGGGGTGCCTCAGCGGTGGGCCATGTACAGGTCGAACGCCCTGTGCAGCAGCTTGTTCAGCGGGAAGTCCCACTCCCCGACGTACTCCACCGCCTCACCGCCCGCGCCGACCTTGAAGCGGAGCAGGCCGAGCAGGTGGTCGGACTCCTCCAGGGTGTCGGTGATACCCCGGAAGTCGTAGACGTGCGCGCCCAGCTCGTGGGCGTCGGCCATCATCCGCCACTGCATGGCGTTGCTGGGCTGGACCTCCCGCCTGCGGGCAGTGGAGGCGCCGTACGAGTACCAGACGTGGCCGCCCACGATCAGCATCGTCGCCGCCGCCAGCACCTCTCCGTCGTGGTGCGCGAGGTACAGCCGCATCCGGTCGGGGTCCTCGGCGGTGAGCGCGCTCCACATCCGCTGGAAGTACGGCAGCGGGCGCGGGACGAAACGGTCGCGCCCGGCGGTCTCGGTGTACAGCTCGTGGAACGCTGGCAGGTCGTCGGCCCCGCCCCGCACCACCTTCACGCCCGCCTTCTCGGCCTTCTTGATGTTGCGCCGCCACTGCTGGTTCAGGCCGCCCCGGATCTCCTCCAGCGACCGCCCGGCGAGCGGCACCTGGCACACGTACCGGGGCTGCCCCGCCGCGAAGCCCTCCTCGGTGTCCGGTGCGCTCTGCCGCCAGCCCATGGAGCGCAGCCGGTCGGCGAGGGCCTGGGCGCGCGGGTCCTGCCAGGTGGGCTCGGTGTCGCGCAGCCGGTGCGCGGCCGGGTCGGCGATGGCGGCCTTGACCGCGTCGGGGCTCCAGCGCCGGGCCACCACCGGCGGGCCCATCTTCACCGAGAACGCCCCCCGCTCCCTGAGGTGGGCCAGCAGCGGGCCGAGCCAGCGCGCCAGGTCGTCGCCGTGCCAGTCGATGGCCGGGCCCTCGGGCAGGTAGGCCAGATACCGCTTCACCTTCGGCAGCGGCCGCAGCAGCACCAGCCCCGCGCCCACCAGCCGTCCGTCCGCCTCGAACCAGCCGAGGCTCTCCGCCCGCCAGTCGGGCTTCACCTCCCCCCACGACGGCACCTGCATATGACTGACCGAGGGCCGCGAGCCCACGAAGGCAAGATGCTCGTCCCGGCTGAGGGGGCGCAGGGTGAGGGTCATACGGGGGACTCCTTCGCGCGAGCGGGTCCGGTCACTATGGTCCGGCCCTGCCGTCCCCGGACCCGGACACCGCCGACGCCTCGGTGTCCGTCACCCGTGCGCGCAGGCCAGGGCGGCGGTCCCGGTACGCGCACTCGGCCGTGAACCGTGCGACGGCCACCCGAGAGGACCGCGACGACACGCCCGTGTTCCTCACTCACCCCGTCTCCTCCTCCGATGTCTCCTCCTCCGGCGTCGCCTCCTCCAGTGCTTCCGCCAGCACCTCCGCCAGATGCCGGGACCTCACCCCGGCCAGTTGCTCCAACTGGGTGCGGCAGGAGTAGCCGTCCGCCAGGATCACCGTGTTCTCGGGGGCGGCGTGGACCGAGGGGAGGAGCTGGTCCTCGGCGCAGGAGCGGGAGATCTCGAAGTGGCCTTTCTCGAAGCCGAAGTTGCCCGCAAGGCCGCAGCAGCCGCCGCTCAGGGTGCCAATCAGCCCCGCCGACTCCCGCAGCTCACGGTCGGCGGTGTCACCCAGGACCGCGTGCTGGTGGCAGTGGGTCTGGCCGGCCACCGGGCGGTCGAGGGCGGGCGGGGTCCAGTGCGGGGCGTGGCGGCGCAGGGTCTCCGCGAAGGTGCGGACGGCGTCGGCCAGGCGGGCCGCGCGCGGGTCGTCGGGCAGCAGCTCGGGGAGGTCGGCGCGGAGGGCCGCCGCACAGCTCGGTTCCAGGACGACGACCGGGACCCCGGCCTCCAGCACCGGTTCCATCAGGTCCAGCGTGCGGCGCAGCACCGCGCGGGCCCGGTCCAGGCGGCCGGTGGAGAGATAGGTCAGCCCGCAGCAGACCTGCGCGCGGCGGGCCCGGAGCAGCGCGGTCGGCGCGCGCGACGCACCGTCTCCCACCGGGCGCCCGCCGGGCAGCAGGGTCGGCGGCAGTGCCACCCGCAGCCCGGCCGACTCCAGCACCCGGACGGCGGCCCGCCCCACGGTCGGCGCCAGATGCTCGGTGAAGGTGTCCGGCCACAGCACGACCAGTTGCCCGGAACCGCCGCGCTCCGGCGCCGGCGGCCGCGCCCGCCACCACCGGCTGAACGTCCCCGCCGCCAGCCGGGGGATCTCCCGCTCCCCAGCGATCCCGCCCACCCGTTTCCCCAGCCGGGCCAGCGGCCCCACCGAGGCGAGCCGGTTCACCAGCGGCGCCGCCCGCATGCGGGCCACCCAGCGCAGCCACACCGGCAGTGACCCCAGGCTGTAGTGGGCGGCGGGGCGCGGGCGGCCGGCGTAGTGGTGGTGCAGGAACTCCGCCTTGTAGGTGGCCATGTCGACGCCGACCGGGCAGTCCGAGCGGCAGCCCTTGCAGGACAGACACAGGTCGAGGGCGTCCCGGACCTCGGTCGAGCGCCAGCCGTCGGTGATCACCTCACCCGCGAGCATCTCGTGCAGCAGCCGTGCCCGGCCCCGCGTGGAGTGCTCCTCCTCCCCCGTCGCCCGGAAGGAGGGGCACATCACCTTGGACCCGCCCCCCGACTCGGTACGGCACTTGGCGACGCCGACGCAGCGGCGGACGGCCGCGCGGAAGTCACCGTCGTCGTGCGGGTAGCCGAAGGCGACGTCCACCGGGCGGCGGGGCAGCACCGCGAAGCGGAGGTTGCTGTCCAGGGGGGCCGGGCGGACCAGCATGCCGGGGTTGAGCAGGTCATCGGGGTCCCACACCCCCTTCGCCCGCTCGAACAGCGCCACCATGTCCGCGCCGTACATGCGCGGCAGCAGCTCCGCTCGGGCCTGCCCGTCGCCGTGCTCCCCGGACAGCGAGCCGCCGTGGGAGACCACCAGGTCGGCCTGTTCCTCGGAGAAGCGGCGGAACCGGCCCACCCCGGCCCCGGTGAGCAGGTCGAAGTCGATCCGGACATGGACACAGCCCTCCCCGAAGTGGCCGTACGGAGCGCCACGCAGGCCGTGGGCGGCGAGCAGGGCGCGGAAGTCGCGCAGGTAGGCGCCGAGCCGGGCGGGCGGCACCGCGCAGTCCTCCCAGCCGGGCCACGCCTCCGTGCCGTCCGGCATCCGGGTCGCCGTACCGCTGGCGTCCTCGCGCAGCCGCCACAGCGCGCGCTGGGCGGCGGGGTCGGTCACCACCAGCGCGTCCACCACGTCGGCCGAGCGGACGACCGCCTCCGCGCGGGCCCGCGCCTCCCCCTCGAAGGCGCCGCCCGTCTCCACGAACAGCCAGGCGCCGCCCCTCGGCAGCCCGGCCGGCGCCCGGATCAGGTCCGCCGCCATGCCCTCCACGGTCAGCGGGCCGTGCGGCAGCAGCCCGGCGGCGGCATCGGCGGCGGCGCTCTCGTCGGCGTACCCCAGTACGGCCAGGGCGTGTACGGCCGGCGCCTCCACCAGGTCCACCACCGCCTCCGTGAGCACGCCGAGGGTGCCCTCGGAGCCGCAGAAGGAGCGGGCGACGTCGGCGCCGTGCTCGGGCAGCAGGGCGTCCAGCGCGTACCCGGAGATACGGCGGGGCAGGGCGGGGAAGCCGGTGCGCAGCCGGGCCAGGTCCCCCTCCACCAGAGGGCGCAGCCCCTCCGGTGCGCCGGACCAGTCCCGGCCGAGGCTCAGGTGCTCACCACGCGCGGTGAGCACGGACAGTTCGCGGACGCTGTCGGCGGTGGTGCCCCAGGCCACCGAGTGGGCGCCGCAGGAGTTGTTGCCGATCATGCCGCCGAGCGTGCAGCGGCCGTGGGTGGACGGGTCGGGGCCGAAGCGGAGCCTGTGCGCGGCCGCCGCCTCCTGGAGCCGGTCCAGGACCAGGCCCGGCTGGACCCGCGCCCTGCGCGCGGCCGGGTCCAGCTCCAGCAGGGCGGCCATGTGCCGGGTGAAGTCCAGCACCACCCCGGTGCCCGTCGCCTGCCCGGCGATGGACGTGCCCCCGCCCCGCGCGACCACGGGAGTCCCGCGCGCCCGGCACACCGCCAGCGCGGCCGCCACGTCCTCGGCGTCCCGGGGGGCGACCACACCCAGCGGGACACGGCGGTAGTTGGACGCGTCCATGGTCATCAGCGCCCGCGCGGTCGCGTCGAAGCGGACCTCGCCCCGCACGGCCCGCCGCAGCTCGGCGGCCAGCCCTCCGCCGCTGTCGGTCTCCATGTCACTCCCCCGTCGATCGGTCATGAGTCCAGCATGCATCCGATCACGCAACGTCATCAGAAGTTGTCCACAGGCACACCCCACTCATCGGAAAGTCGTACGAAACCTCACCGTTCGCCGCCGGCGGTCACCGTTCGTCGCCGTTCGTCGCCGTTCGTCGTACGACCGCACAAGTCCACGACCCGAAAGAGTCGTCTCATCCGACGGACACGGCTTCGTCCGGTTTCGCGCACCCGATACGCTTCGACTCGTGGCCGACATCCAGATCCCCGCTGACATCAAGCCCGCCGACGGACGCTTCGGCGCGGGCCCCTCCAAGGTGCGGACGGAGGCGCTCGCCGCGCTCGCCGCGACCGGCAGTTCGCTGCTGGGCACCTCCCACCGGCAGGCCCCGGTCAAGAACCTGGTGGGCCAGGTCAGCGAAGGCATCAGCTCCCTGTTCTCCCTCCCGGACGGCTACGAGGTCGTCCTCGGCAACGGCGGCTCCACCGCCTTCTGGGACATCGCCACCCACGGGCTGATCGAGAACAAGTCGCAGCACCTCACCTTCGGTGAGTTCTCCTCCAAGTTCGCCAAGGCGGCCAAGCTCGCGCCCTGGCTGGACGAGCCGACCGTCATCGCCTCCGACCCCGGTACCCACCCCGAGGCGCGCGCCGAGGCGGGCGTGGACGTGTACGCGTTCACCCACAACGAGACCTCCACCGGTGTCGCCATGCCGATCAAGCGCGTGGCCGGTGCGGACGAGGGCTCGCTCGTCCTGGTGGACGCCACCTCGGGCGCGGGCGGCCTCCCGGTCGACGTCTCCGAGACGGACGTCTACTACTTCGCCCCGCAGAAGTCCTTCGCCTCCGACGGCGGCCTGTGGATCGGCGTGTTCTCCCCGGCCGCCATCGAGCGCGCCGAGCGCGTGCACGCCTCCGGCCGGCACGTCCCGGAGTTCTTCAGCCTGCCCACGGCGATCGACAACTCCCGCAAGAACCAGACGTACAACACCCCGGCGCTCGCCACCCTCTTCCTGCTCAACGAGCAGCTGGAGTGGCTGAACGGCCAGGGCGGTCTCGACTTCGCCACCGGCCGCACCAAGGACTCCTCGACCCGGCTGTACACCTGGGCGGAGGAGTCGAAGTACGCCACGCCGTTCGTCACCGAACCGGCCGAGCGGTCGCAGGTCATCGGCACGATCGACTTCGCCGACGAGATCGACGCGGCCGCCGTCGCCAAGGTGCTGCGCGCCAACGGCGTCGTGGACACCGACCCGTACCGCAAGCTCGGCCGCAACCAGCTCCGTGTCGCCATGTTCCCGGCGATCGACCCGGCCGATGTCGAGGCGCTCACCAAGTGCGTCGACCATGTCATCGAGCGGCTCTGAAACCGGTAGCCGCATATGAGTGGGGGCGCCCGGTGGTGAACCGGGCGCCCTTTCCCGTACCCCGCACCTACCCCTTGCGCCGCAGCCGCCGCATGCCGAACACGGCGGCGGCGCCGAGCGCGAGGAGGACGGCGCCGATCTTGAGGCCGCCGCCGTCGCTCTTCGCCCCTGAGGCGGAACTCCCTCCGGGCGCCGGTGACTTGGTGGCCACCGCACCGCCCGTCGGCGCGTCCAGCGCCTTCACCTGGCTCTGCGCGCCCTCGCTGCCGTACATCAGCTCGGTGCCGTCGGCGGAGTAGCTGACGGACTCGCCCTGGCCCTGGAGGGGCACGTCCAGCCGGCCCAGCTTCTTGATGCGGCCGCCGTTCCAGTCGTAGGAGATGCCGCCGAAGTAGCCGCGTACGGCGAGCTGCCGCCCGTTCGGGGAGAAGGCGGCGTCGGTGGCCCACAGGTCGACGGGAGCGACCGGGCGGAAGACGTTCGTGCCGGAGGACGACAGCCGGGCGGGGCCCTCGTACAGGTGGCCGCCGTCCTCGTTCTTGTCGACGATGTAGACGCGGCCGGTCTTGGGGTGCACGACCAGGGACTCGGCGTCGCGCGGGCCGTCGGAGTACTTCACGACGTACTGCGTGGCCGTGACCGTCTGGTCCTTCAGGGTCTTCGGCTCGGGCAGGCGGTAGATCCACACATAGGGCCAGCGGCCGTGGAAGTTGTCCCCGATGTCGCCGACGTAGAGCTGGTTGCCCGGCCCGATGGAGATCGCCTCCACGTCGCGCGGGGAGCCGATGCCGCGCAGGGTGAGCGTGGCGACGGTCTTGCCGGTGCGGCTGTCGACGGCATAGAGGTACGGGCCGTCGTCGCTGTCGTTGTGCGTCCAGTAGACGCCAGGATGCTGGTGGGAGGCGGCCAGGCCGCTGGACTCGGTGATCCTGGGGTCCTCGATGGTGAACCCCCGGTCCCCGTCCGCGGCGTGGGCGGGCAGGACGCAGGCACCCGCGAGCAGGGCCCCGGCAAGCAGGGCGAACGGTCGGCGCATGGTCCAAGACTGCCATCCGGCGCGGGCGCTCCGTGGGGGTGGTGGGCCTCACAGCGGCCCTGGATGCGGGCCCGCGCCGTGATCCGCCATCATGAGCGGATGCTCAGGTTCATGCCCGTAGGTGACTCCATGACGATCGGGAGCGCGGGCGAACACACGTGGCGTTACCGGCTGTGGCAGCACCTGCGCGGCACCTACGGCGGCCCGTTCCAGATCGTCGGCCCCCGCGAGACGCTGTACGACCAGGCGACCGGGGAACCCGGCTCCTACGAGTACGCCGACCCCGACTTCCCGCGCGCCCACCTCGCGGGCTGGGGCGAGGGCTGGCAGCACATGGCGCCGCTGATCGGGGAGGCGGTGCGGGCGCACAAGGCGGACGTGCTGCTGGTCTCCCTCGGGCTGATCGACCTGGGTTTCTACACCGACGCGGAGCAGACGACCGCCAATGTGCGGGGGTTCGTGACCGCGGCGCGGGAGGCACGTCCACGGGTGCGCATGGTGCTGCTGCCGGTCATCCCGAACATACGGGCCCAGGAGGACGCCCTGTTCGCCGAGCAGGTCGACCTCTTCAACACCCTCCTCGCCAAGACGGCCGCCGACCTGGAAGAACCCCGCTCGCCGCTGCTGCTGGCCTCGGCGCCGGAGGGGTGGGACATCCACACGGACACCTATGACGGCACGCATCCCAACGCGAGCGGGGAGCACCGGATCGCGGGGTCCTTCGCGGGGGCGATGTACGAAGCGTGGGGGGTGGGGGAGCCGTACGTGGCTTGATCGGATCGACCGATTTCCGGCGTTTCCCGGTGACGGTGCGTACCGTTGAACCGCGCGGCTGCACATCTTCCGTGGGCAGCCGGGGAGGAGCGCCACGATGACCGTCCTCGACGACAGGACCGCGATGGCCGAGAGCGACGAGACAAGCACGCTCGACGAACTGTTCGAGCGTCTTGAGAGGATGCCCGTCCCCGCGGGATACAAGGTCGAGATCGTCGAGGGGACCGTCTTCATGGCACCGCAGCGCGATACCCATTGGGAGATCATCGCGGACATCTACGACCAACTGCGGGCGCTGTACCCCCGAACGCGGCTGAAGTCCGACATGAGGATCGACTTTCCCGGCAAGCTCAACGGCTTCGCCCCTGACCTGGCACTGATCGCCGAGGGCGCCGAGAAGAGCAGCGGGGGGCGCTGGCGCTGCGAGGACATCGAATTCGTCGCGGAGGTCATCTCCAAGGGCACCGCCGCCAACGACTACGGCCCCAAGAAGACCGCTTACGCCGTCGCCGAAGTTCCCGTCTATGTCGTCGCGGACCCCTACCAGGGGCGGTGCCACGTCTACACCGACCCCAAGGACGGCGAGTACGTCCGCGCCCTCGACGTGAGGTTCGGCGGCGACCTCGACCTCACCGGCACGACGGCCGACCTGGTCCTGAAAACCCACGACTTTCCCCGCGACTGACGCTCACGGCTTGCCTAGAGCGCGCTCCAAGACGTTGGCTAGGTCGGCATGAGGTATACGCAGCTTGGACGCACGGGTCTGAAGGTCAGCCGGCTGGTGCTGGGGACCATGAACTTCGGGCCGCAGACCGACGAGGCGGACAGCCACGCGATCATGGACGCGGCGCTGGACGCGGGCATCAACTACTTCGACACCGCGAACGTGTACGGCTGGGGTGAGAACAAGGGCCGTACCGAGGAGATCATCGGAACCTGGTTCGCCAAGGGCGGCGAGCGGCGCGAGAAGACCGTGCTGGCCACCAAGGTCTACGGGAACATGGGCGCGGACGGCGACGTCTGGCCCAACCACGACAAGCTCTCCGCACTGAACATCCGCCGCGCGGTGGACGCCAGCCTGAAGCGGCTGCAGACCGACTACATCGACGTCTACCAGTTCCACCACATCGACCGGGACACCCCGTTCGAGGAGATCTGGCAGGCGGTCGACGTCCTGGTCAGCCAGGGCAAGATCCTGTACGCCGGTTCCTCCAACTTCCCCGGCTACAAGATCGCCCAGGCCAACGAGACGGCCCTGCGCCGGGGCAACACCCTCGGCCTGGTCAGCGAGCAGTGCCTGTACAACCTCGCGGAGCGCCGCGCCGAGATGGAGGTCATCCCGGCCGCCCAGGACTACGGGCTCGGCGTCATCCCCTGGTCGCCGCTGCACGGCGGGCTGCTGGGCGGGGTGATCCGCAAGGAGGCCGAAGGCGGGCGCCGCGCCTCCGGCCGCGCGGTCGACGCCCTCGCGGACACGGCGACGCGCAACCAGATCGAGGCGTACGAGGAGCTGCTCGCCAAGCACGGCCTGGAGCCCGGCGAGGTGGCGCTCGCCTGGCTGCTGACCCGGCCCGGCGTCACCGGCCCCATCGTCGGCCCGCGCACGGCGGCCCAGCTGGAGTCCGCGCTGCGCGCTGTGGAGCTGGAGCTGAGCGAGGAACTGCTGAAGGAACTGGACGGGATCTTCCCGGGTCCTGGTCCGTCCCCGGAGGCGTTCGCCTGGTAGCCGCAAGCGAGAGGCCGCTCCGTCCGGGGTTCCCCCGCGGAGCGGCCCTGGGCGGCAGCCGTCAGTGGACAGCCGCCGCCACGGCGACGACCACCAGCATCAGTACGAGCGCACCGGCCATGATCCGGTTCCGGATTTTCGGTTCCACGACGACGAGCCTAACGGGCCCCGCCCAGTGCCCAGCGGGCGACCGGCGCGTAGCGGGGCTGCTCGCCGGGCACGCCGGATGCCGGCAGGTGGCTGCGGACGAGGACCAGTTCGCCCACCGTCCAGGCGGTACCGGCGAATTCGGCCAGGGCGTCGACGTAGGGCCGTAGAGCGGTGTCGCCCTTGCCGCGGGCCAGTGTGAGATGCGCCCGGTAGTGCCGGTGCTCCTCGCCGCCCACCCCGGCCCGGCGTCCGGCCGCACGGGCCCGCCCGGCGAGGCGTCCCAGCGCGGTGAGGTCTCCGGAGGCGCCGGCCCAGAGCGCCTTGCCGCGCCCGAAGCTCCCGCCCCGGCGACGGCCAGCGGGAACGGCTCGCTCCGTCCGGCGGCGCGCTCCAGCCGGCGTTCCAGCCCGGACACCGTCTCCTCCGGGACCTCGCCGTAGAAGGCCAGCGTGAAGTGCCAGCCGTCCGGCTGGGTCCACCGCAGCGCGTCGGCCCCGGCGAGCCGCCGCAGCGCCCGTACCTCCCGGCCCAGCTCCGCGACGGCCCCCGGGGGCGGCAGCACGGCGGCGAAGAGTCTCATCCCCTCACGATCCCGGACGGGTACGCTGCGGCACCGTGACCGACGACATCGAGACAGCGACAGCGGCTGCCCTGGCCGGCGCCGAAGTGGTGCGCGCCGGCTACGGCAAGGAGCTGGCCCGGATCGACAAGGGCGCCGGGGATTTCGCCACGGCGGCCGACGTGGCGGCCGAGCGGGCCATCCTGGACGTCATCCGCGCCGCCCGGCCCGATGACGCGGTGCTCGGCGAGGAGGGCGGCCGGCAGGGCGCCCCCGACACCGGGCGCCTCTGGCTCGTGGACCCCTTGTGCGGCACCCTCAACTACGCCGCCGGCAACCTGCTCGTCGCCGTGAACGTGGCCCTCCGCGACGGCCCCGCGGCCGTGGCGGACCCCTTCACCGGCGAGGTCTTCCGCACCGACGGCGACACGGCCTGGCTCCACCACCAGGGCACCGACACCCCTCTGCGCCCCACGGCGGCGACCGCCCTCGTGGACGTCAACCTCGACCCGCCCTTCCCGAGCGCCCCCGGCTTCCGCGCCACGGACCTCCTCGCGCACCCGGCCTTCATCGCGCGCTTCCGTCCCCGGGTCGTCTCCACGACACTGGCCCTGACCTGGGTGGCAGCAGGCCGCCGGGCCGCGTACGTCACCGACGGCGCCGATCTCTCCGCCGGCGTCCACTTCGCCGCCGGCATCGCCCTGTGCCGGGCAGCGGGCTGCGTGGTCACGGGCGTCGACGGCGCACCCCTGGGCCCGGACACCCGGGGCCTGGTGGCAGCCGCGGACACCGACACCCACAGCCTGTTGATGACGATGATCCGCGGCGAGTCCTGACCGCTCGTCACGCCACCCGCGTCAGCTCGTCGCTTTCCCGGGGCACGAACCGCAGCTGCGGCCCCCGGTGCCAGGTCAGCCGGAGCCGGAGATCCCCCGCGCGGGCCAGGAAGAGGCCGACGACCGCTGCCGCCACGGCCAAGACCACCCCGCCCGCGACGAACCCGAAGCGGGCGCCGTAGGTGTCGGTGACCCACCCCACGAGCGGCGCGCCCAGCGGTGTGCCGCCCATGAACACCATCATGAACAGGGACATCACCCGGCCCCGCATCACCGGGTCGGTGGCCATCTGCACGGCGGTGTTGGCGGTGACGTTGACCGTCAGGCCGAACGCCCCGATGGGGATCATCAGCAGCGCGAACAGCCAGTACGAGGGCGCCAGTGCCGCCACGGTCTCCACCGCGCCGAACGCCAGCGCGGCCGCGACCAGCACCCGGAACCGGGCCGTACCGCGCCGCGCCGCGAGCAGGGCGCCGATCAGGGAGCCGACGGCCATCAGGGTGTTGAACAGGCTGTACGCACCGGCGCCGGCGTGGAACACGTCCCCGGCGAAGGCGGTGAGCCAGACGGGGAAGTTGAAGCCGAAGGTGCCGATGAACCCGACGAGCACGATGGGCCAGACCAGCTCCGGCCGCCCGGCGACATGCCGCAGCCCCTCCCGGAGCTGGCCCTTGGCGCGCGGGGCGCGGTCGACGGCGTGCAGCTCACGGGTGCGCATCAGCAGCAGCCCGGCGATGGGCGCGACGAACGACAGGCCGTTGGCGAGGAACGCCCACCCGGTACCGACCCCGGTGATCATCAGACCGGCGACCGCCGGACCGACCAGCCGGGCGGACTGGAAGTTGGCCGAATTCAGACTGACCGCGTTCTGGAGCTGGCCGGGGCCGACCATCTCGGAGACGAAGGACTGCCGGGCCGGGTTGTCCACGACCGTGGCGAGCCCCACCGCGAAGGCGGCGACGTAGACGTGCCAGACGTGGACGTGTCCGGAGAGGGTGAGGGCGGCCAGCGCGAGGCCGGTGAGGGCCATCGCGGACTGGGTGAACAGCAGCGCGGGCCGCTTGGGCAGCCGGTCGACGAGGACACCGCCGTACAGGCCGAACAGCAGCATCGGCAGGAACTGAAGGGCGGTGGTGATGCCGACGGCCGCCGAGGAGCCGGTGAGGCTGAGCACCAGCCAGTCCTGGGCGATGCGCTGCATCCAGGTGCCGGTGTTGGAGACGACCTGACCGGCGAAGAACAGCCGGTAGTTCCGGACCCGCAGCGAGCTGAACATCGAGGCTCTGCCGGAGAGGGGGGTAGTAGTGGCCGGTGCGGGGACGGAAGCTGCTCCGGGTCCCGTACTCAAAAGGTCGCCTCCAGAAGCGATGCCGTGGCTACAGTTGCGCGAGCTTCTCCAGGACGGGGGCGGCGGCGCGCAGGGTGGCCCACTCGTCCTCGTCGAGGCCCTCGACAAGGCCGGCCAGGAACGCGTTGCGTTTGCGGCGGCTCTCCACGAGCATCGCCTCGGCCTGTTCGGTCCGGGTGACGACCTTCTGCCGCCGGTCCTCGGGATGCGGCTCCAGCCGGACCAGGCCCTTGGACTCCAGGAGCGCGACGATGCGGGTCATCGAGGGCGGCTGGACGTGCTCCTTGCGCGCCAGTTCGCCCGGGGTGGCCTGTCCGCAGTTGGACAGCGTGCCCAGTACCGACATCTCGGTGGGGCTCAGCGACTCGTCGACGCGCTGGTGCTTCAGCCGACGGGACAGCCGCATCACGGCGGAGCGGAGGGAGTTCACGGCGGCCACGTCGTCGCCGTGGGTGAGGTCCGACATGTCTTTAGCCTAACTCATTACTCTCACTAAGGAATGCCACCCCGCACGGCCCACCTCGTGATGTCCGCCACTGTGTTCAATCGTCACCCGTACGAGTGAGACAGTTCCGAAAAGTGACCCATCGGGTGGCGTGATGTGGCGACCCTCATACGCATGGGGACCAGTGTGCTCAGCCTGCGGATGGACGGGGAGCTGCTAGAGAGGCTCCGGGAACGCGCGGCGAAGAGAGGAATGAGCGTGCAGGACTACGTGATCCGCACGCTCGCCAGGGACGACTTCGACGAGCGGTTCCGGACCGCCGTCGACGAGACCGAGAAGTTCTACGGGGTCACATGAGACTCATGTGACCCCGTGGGAACCTCAGCCGCGCCCCGGTCAGGTCAGACCGAGGGCCGGCATCAGGTAGTAGAAGCCGAAGACGGCAGCGACCACGTACATCGCCACCGGGACGTCCCGGCCGCGACCGGCGGCCAGGCGGAGCACCACGAAGGTGATGAAGCCCATGCCGATGCCGTTGGTGATCGAGTAGGTGAAGGGCATCATCACCATGGTCACGAAGGCCGGGATGGCGATGGTGAAGTCGGACCAGTCGATCTCCCGGATCGAGCCCGCCAGGATCAGGAAGCCGACCGCGAGCAGCGCGGGCGTGGCGGCCTGGGACGGGACCATGGTGGCGACCGGGGTGAGGAACAGCGCGACACCGAACAGGCCGCCGGTGACGACGTTGGCGAGGCCCGTGCGGGCACCCTCGCCGACACCCGCGGTGGACTCCACGAAGCAGGTGGTGGCCGAGGAGGAGCTGGCACCGCCCGCGGCGACGGCGAGGCCGTCGATCAGCAGGACCTTGTTGATGCCCGGCATGTTGCCCTGGGCGTCGGTGAGCTTGGCCTCGTCGCTGATGCCCATGATCGTGCCCATGGCGTCGAAGAAGCAGGACAGCAGGACGGTGAAGACGAACAGCACACCGGTCAGCACGCCGACCTTGGCGAAGCCGCCGAACAGGCTGACCTGGCCGATCAGGCCGAAGTCCGGGGTGGCGACCGGGTTGCCCGGCCACTTCGGGGTGGTCAGGCCCCAGGACGGCACCTTGGCGACCAGGTCGATGATCACCGCGAGGACGGTCATCGCCACGATGGAGATCAGGATCGCGCCGGGGACCCTGCGGACGATCAGCGCCAGGGTGAGCAGCACACCCAGCACGAAGACCAGCACCGGCCAGCCGGTGAGGTGGCCGCCCGTGCCGAGGGTGAGCGGGACGGTGGTCTGGGCGATGTCCGGGATACGGGTGACGAAGCCGGAGTCGACCAGGCCGATCAGCATGATGAACAGGCCGATACCGATGGCGATGGCCTTGCGCAGCCCGTAGGGCACCGCGTTCATCACGCGCTCACGCAGACCGGTGGCGACCAGCAGCATCACCACGATGCCGGCGAGCACCACCATGCCCATCGCGTCCGGCCAGGACATGCGCGGCGCGAGCTGGAGCGCGACGACGGTGTTGACGCCGAGGCCGGCCGCCAGCGCGATCGGGACGTTGCCGATCACGCCCATGAGGAGGGTCGTGAAGGCGGCGGTGAGCGCGGTGGCCGTGACGAGCTGGCCGTTGTCGAGGTGATGCCCGTACATGTCCTTGGCACTGCCGAGGATGATCGGGTTCAGCACGATGATGTACGCCATCGCGAAGAAGGTGGCGAAACCGCCCCGGATCTCGCGGGCGACGGTGCTGCCGCGCTCGGTGATCTTGAAGTAGCGGTCGACGGGGCCGTTGGCGGGTGTGCCGCCGGGCTGTTCGGGGGAAGGCGCCTTGGCCGTGGCCGAGGTGGGCATGCGAATCCTCTTCACCATTCAGGGTTCCCCCGAGCCCCTTTGGAGTTTCGTACGAACAGAAACAGTCAAAGACAAACGGCTTCAGTATGAACGTATGAAACCTTGATCGCTATCTCCGCGCGTAGATATTCACCGAATGTCCGGAGTGGAACGGGCTGCCGGGCGTGGCGGGGCGCCTCGTAAGCTGTGCTCATGACGAAGTGGACCCTCAAGCACGAAGCGCCGGAGCCCCTGGAGGGGCCCGTGGTCGCCACGATCACCGGCGGCACGATCGTGTGGTTCGTCCTCTTCCTGGTCCAGCTGCCGTTCTACGGCTGGTTCGAGGACCACGGCCATCTGTGGTGGGTGTGGACCTGCCTGGCCGGGGCGGGGCTCGGGCTGATCGGCATCTGGTACGTGCGCGGGCGGGACGCCGCGCTCAAGCGGGCGGCGGCCGAGCGGGAGCCCGTCTCCGCGGAGTGACCTCCGGGTCGTGCGGGACCCCTGGACGTGGATGCGGATTTCGTGTTGTCATGCCCACTGCTGTCCGATGACAACGTTGTTCTGTGCCGCCTCCGTCGCTTCCGTCGTTTCCGCCCCTGACAACGTTGCCTTGAACCACCCCTGAGCACGTCCGGCCCACCACCTCAGAGGTTCTTGCATGACATGGACACGGCACATCGGTCGCTTCATGGCCGGGACACTGGCGGCGACCGCGCTGCTGGCCGCCCCCGCCCCCGCGCAGGCCGAACCGCCCGCCCGGCTGACCGGTCTCGTCAACCCGTTCATCGGCACCCAGAACGAGGGCAACACCTACCCCGGAGCGGCCGTGCCGTTCGGCATGGTGCAGCTCTCCCCCGACACCGGCCACAACACCGGCTACGACTACGGCGAGGACCACATCCGGGGCTTCTCCCTGGTCCATCTCTCCGGCGTCGGCTGCGGCCTGGGCGGTGACCTTCCGGCACTGCCCACCACGGGCGACGTCACCACCACGGACTACGCGCGGTACGCGGCGAAATTCAGCCACGACGACGAGTCCGCAAGCCCCGGCTACTACCGCGTCGGCCTGGACTCCGGCATCGAGGCCGAGCTGACCGCGACCGCCCGTACCGGGGTGCAGCGCTACACCTTCCCGGCCACCGACAAGGCCAACGTCCTGCTGAACGCGGGCCAGTCGCTGCACACCAAGGTCGCCACCGAGGTCGAGATACTGGACGACCACACCGTGCGCACCAGGCTCACCGGCCGCGGCTTCTGCCAGGACACCGTCCCCTACACGCTCTACACGGTCACCCGCTTCGACCGCCCCTTCACCGCCTACGGCACCTGGACCGGCGCGGCCGTCACCGACGGCGCGAAGACCGGTGCGGACGGGGCGTACCTGCGGTTCGACACCCGCGAGGACCGCACGGTCGAGGCGACCACCGCGCTGTCCTACGTGGACGCGCGGGGTGCGCTCGGCAATCTGCGCGCCGAGGGCGGCCGATCCTTCGACGCGGTGCGCGGCGCCGCCCAGCGGGCGTGGGAGGACCGGCTGGACGACGTACGGGTGCGCGGCGGGAGCGACACGCTGCGCCGGACCTTCTACTCCTCGCTGTACCGCTCGTTCCTCGCGCCGAACATCGGCAGCGACACCGACGGCCGCTACACCGGCTGGGACCAGAAGATCCACCGCGCCCAGGGCTTCACCTACTTCCAGAACTGGTCGCTGTGGGACACCTACCGCACCCAGTCCCAGTTGCTCTCGCTGCTCGCGCCGCGTGAGGCGCGGGACATGGCGATCTCGGTGATCCGGATCGACGAGGAGAGCGGCTGGCTGCCCAAGTGGGGCTACGGCACGGTCGAGACGAACATCATGACCGGCGACCCGGTCACGCCCTTCCTGACCAACGCCTACCAGCAGGGCCTCCTGCACGGCTGGGAGGAGCGGGCCTACGAGGCGCTGAAGAAGAACGCCGACGGCGTGCCGCCGGCCGGCTCGCCGGCCGTGGGCCGGGAGGCGAACCGGGAGTACCTCGCCGACGGTTTCGCCCCGTACGTGAAGGACCGCCCGCACGCCAAGCCCGGCGACTCGGACTACGACCACGGGGCGTCCGCCACGCTGGAGTACGCGCTGTCGGACGCGATGCTGGCCCGGATGGCCCGCGACCTCGGGCACGGCGCGGACGCGGACCGGTACGCCGCGCGGGCGCAGAACTACCGGAAGATCTTCGACCCCTCGACCGGTTTCTTCCGCGCCCGGGACGCCTCCGGCGCCTTCACCGGGCCGGCCGACCCGGCCAGGAGCGAGGGCTTCCACGAGGGCACGTCCTGGCAGTACCAGTGGCTGGTGCCGCAGGACCTGCCCGGCGTGGTGGACCTGATCGGCGGCAAGCAGGCGGCCAACGACCGGCTCGACTCCTTCTTCGCCTACGGACAGTTGACCGAGGACCCGGCCAGGACCGCCCGTGAGGTGTGGGTGAACGGGCCGTACGACTACTACAACGCCGACAAGTACAACCCGCAGAACGAGCCCGACCTGATCGCGCCGTATACCTATCTGTCCACCGGGCAGCCGTGGAAGACGACGGACGTGGTGCACGCAGCACTGACGCTGTTCACGGACGGGCCCACCGGGATGACCGGCAACGACGACCTGGGCACGATGTCCGCCTGGAACGTGCTGTCGTCCATCGGCGTCTTCCCGGTCCAGCCCGGCTACGACACCTGGGGCCTGTCCACGCCGGTGTTCGACCGGGTCGACCTCACCCTGGACCGCAGGTACTACCCGCACGGCGCGCTCACCATCTCCGCGCCGGGCACCTCGGCGGACGTGCGCTACGTGCAGTCGGCGCGGCTGGACGGCACCGCGTACGGGCGGACCTATCTGACCACCGGGGCGCTGCGGGCGCACCGCTCGCTGTCCTTCACGGTCGGGTCGGCGCCCTCTTCGTGGGGCACCGGGGCCGACGCCGGGCCGCCCGCGCTGGGCTGACCCGTACCTTGATCGGCTGAGCTGATCAACACCTTGATCAGGGGCGCCCCCGAGACCTCCTCGGGGG
>NZ_JBHXLV010000043.1:0-39463 GCF_042721685.1 Streptomyces sp. NPDC058459
CCCCCGCACAGGGTGCCGCCTCTCTTTTTGGGGCCGGAGTCCGTCGTCGATCGGTGGTGAGGGTCGGGGACCGACGACGGGTCCGGGGATCGGGGGGGTCAGCGGTGGTCGCTGCCCTCCGACTGGGTGGCGGCGCGGCCGGCCTCCAGGCGGGCGACCGGGATGCGGAACGGGGAGCAGGAGACGTAGTCGAGGCCGACCTCGTGGAAGAAGTGGACGGACTCGGGGTCGCCGCCGTGCTCGCCGCAGACGCCCAGCTTGAGGTCGGGACGGGTCGAACGGCCTGCCGCGGCGGCCGACTTGACCAGTGAGCCCACCCCGTCCCGGTCGATCGTCTCGAACGGGCTGACACCGAAGATGCCCTTCTCCAGGTAGGCCGTGAAGAACGATGCCTCCACGTCGTCCCGGCTGAAGCCCCACACGGTCTGCGTGAGGTCGTTCGTGCCGAAGGAGAAGAACTCGGCGGCCTCCGCGATCTGACCGGCGGTCAGCGCGGCGCGCGGCAGCTCGATCATCGTGCCGATCGCCAGCTTCAGCCGCGTACCCGTCGCCGCCTCGACCTCGGCGATGACCTGGTCGGCCTCGTCGCGGACGATCTCCAGCTCCTGGACCGTACCCACCAGCGGGATCATGATCTCGGCGCGCGGGTCACCCTTGGCGGCCTTGCGCTCGGCAGCCGCCTCCGCGATGGCGCGGACCTGCATGGTGAACAGGCCCGGGATGACGAGGCCGAGGCGTACGCCGCGCAGGCCCAGCATCGGGTTCTGCTCGTGGAGACGGTGGACGGCCTGGAGCAGGCGGAGTTCGTTCTCGTGCGGCTCCTGCCGGGATTCGGCGAGGGCCACGCGTACCGACAGCTCGGTGATGTCGGGGAGGAACTCGTGCAGCGGCGGGTCCAGCAGGCGTACCGTCACCGGCAGGCCGTCCATCGCCTCGAACAGCTCGATGAAGTCCTGCTTCTGCTGTGGGAGAAGCTGCTTCAGCGACTCCTCCCGCTCCGCCTCGGTGTCCGCGAGGATCAGCCGCTCGACCAGCTCACGCCGGTCCCCGAGGAACATGTGCTCGGTACGGCAGAGACCGATGCCCTGCGCCCCGAACCGCCGCGCCCGCAGCGCGTCCTCGGCGTTGTCGGCGTTGGCGCGTACGCGGAGCCGGCGCTTGCGGTCGGCGAAGGCCATCATCCGGTGCACGGCCTCGACCAGCTCGTCGGCGTCGTCGGCGCCCGGGTGCATCCGGCCCTCGAAGTACTCCACCACGGGCGAGGGCACGACCGGCACCTCACCGAGGTACACCTTGCCGGAGGAGCCGTCGATGGAGATGACGTCGCCCTCCTCCACCACATGCCCGCCCGGCACGGTCATCCGGCGCCGCTTGGTGTCGACCTCCAGCTCCTCCGCGCCGCAGACGCAGGTCTTGCCCATGCCGCGCGCGACCACGGCCGCGTGGGAGGTCTTGCCGCCGCGCGAGGTGAGGATGCCCTCGGCGGCGATCATGCCGTCCAGGTCGTCGGGGTTGGTCTCCCGGCGCACCAGGATGACCTTCTCGCCCGAACGCGACCACTTGACCGCGGTGTACGAGTCGAAGACCGCCTTGCCGACCGCCGCGCCCGGCGAGGCAGCGATGCCCCGCCCGACCTGCTCGGCACGGGCGTCCTCGTCGAAGCGGGGGAACATCAGCTGGGCGAGCTGCGCGCCGTTGACCCGCTGGAGCGCCTCGGTCTCGTCGATCAGGCCCTGGTCCACCAGCTGGGTCGCGATACGGAAGGCCGCGCCCGCGGTGCGCTTGCCGACGCGGGTCTGGAGCATCCACAGCTTGCCGCGCTCGATGGTGAACTCGATGTCGCAGAGATCCAGGTAGTGGTTCTCCAGCGTCTCCATGATCTGCATGAGCTGGTCGTACGACGCCTTGTCGATGTTCTCCAGTTCCGCGAGCGGCACGGTGTTGCGGATGCCCGCGACCACGTCCTCGCCCTGCGCGTTCTGGAGGTAGTCGCCGTAGACGCCCTGGTGCCCGGAGGCGGGGTCGCGGGTGAAGGCGACGCCGGTGCCGGAGTCGGGGCCGAGGTTGCCGAAGACCATGGAGCAGACGTTGACCGCGGTGCCCAGGTCGCCCGGGATGCGTTCCTGGCGGCGGTAGAGCTTGGCCCGGTCGCCGTTCCAGGACTCGAAGACGGCCTTGATGGCGAGGTCCATCTGCTCGCGCGGGTCCTGCGGGAAGTCCCGGCCGGCCTCGGTCTTGACGGTCTTCTTGAAGGCGGTGACCAGCTTCTTCAGGTCGGCCGCGTCCAGCTCGGTGTCAACCTGGACGCCCTTGGTCTCCTTGGCCTTCTCCAGCGCCTCCTCGAACAGCTCGCCGTCGACGCCGAGGACGGTCTTGCCGAACATCTGGATGAGGCGACGGTAGGAGTCCCACGCGAAACGTTCGTCGCCGGCCTGCTTGGCCAGGCCCTTTACCGACCTGTCGGAGAGGCCGATGTTCAGGACGGTGTCCATCATGCCGGGCATGGAGAACTTGGCACCGGAGCGGACCGAGACCAGCAGCGGGTCGTCGGCCTGGCCGAGCTTCTTGCCCATGCGCTGCTCCAGCGCGTCGAGGTGTGCACTCACCTCGTCCCGCAGTGCCGCGGGCTCCTCGCCGCTGTCGAGGTAGACCTTGCACGCCTCGGTGGTGATGGTGAAGCCGGGAGGGACCGGCAGCCCGAGGTTGGTCATCTCGGCGAGGTTGGCGCCCTTGCCACCGAGCAGGTCCTTGAGGTCCTTGTTGCCCTCGGTGAAGTCGTAGACGAACTTGGCTACGTGAGGCTCTTTGTTTTCCGACACGGGTCTCGACTCCTTGAGGCCACGGTGGCTGCCCTGACGGCGAGGAACATACCCAGATCGAAGGCGCCTTGGTACGTCCAGTCGTGCGTCATAAGCCTGTAACCAGCCGTCTGCCACAGGATCTAAAGCAAAGACAGAGCAAGGCCAGGGCCACCCGGGTGTTCATCTCTTGAACGGACGGGCCGTCAGCGACCCCATTTCCTGCTCAACTGAGCGGTGATCGGCACGCTTGATTTCGATCAATGAACACCGGGAGGGTGGCACCGAGTGCCACCCCTTGGAGAAGTGCAGCCGCTCACGATTCGCTCATCTGAGCGCTACCCTTATCAAGGGTGGCGAGAATCACGCTGTCACCCGGCATGGAATTTCACCATGCGGACGCCGTTCCGGGCCGGAAACGCGGCCGTCACACCCCTCAGCGCGGCGAGCCGTTCCTCCGAACCGGAAGGACTCACCGGGCACGATCTGCCCCGCCGACGGCACCCGGCCGAGCGGCGCGGTGATGGCGGCGGGCGCGCAGGGATACGCGTACGACGCGCTGCGCCGCAGGGCGTGGCTGGCGCGGACGGTGTGGGACGACGGGACGTACGCGGCGCTGCCGGAGCAAGCGGCGGCCGACCTGCGCGACCGCCTCCAGCGGGACTTCTGGCCGCCTGAACAGGCTTTCGCCACCCTGGCGTTGGAGGCGACGACCACCGGACGGACGCGCTCGCCTCGGACGCCGGGCGGCTGCTGTGGTCGGGGCTGCTGGACAAGCAGTACGGGGAGGCAGTCGGGCTCCGGCTCCTGGACCCGGGCTTCGGCCTGGCCCGTTGCGGCCTGCATGAGGCTCGCGCGGTGGCCCGTGGCCTGGTGGACGCGGCGGCTTCCGCTGGTCACCGGCTTCCCGAGGTGCTGGCGGGGTACGGCCGTGACACCTACCCGAGCCGGTAACGTACCCGCTCGCGGGTGTGCGGGAGTCCTGTTCGGCTGCCGCGCCGCTCACCCCGCTCACCGCGGTCGAGGGCGTCCGACACGGGCCTTGACCGGGCGTTTGCCCGGTATTTGCCGTAGGTCGTGAACACCGGTCCACGGTGGACCGTACGGAAGGACGGCGGGCCGGGCGGACCAGCCTCCACCGGTCCTGCCCAGCCTCCCCAGCGTGGCCCGCCGCCTCCGTCGTCACCGGCCTCGCGCGGAAGGACCTCCGGGTTTGCCTCAGCAGAAGAACACGCACACGTCACCCGACGCGCCGGGGGGCGGCCCCTCGGAGGGCTCCGTCGAAGGTGCCGGAGTGGTGGAGACCCTTGTCGAGCATGGGAAGGGTGGTGACCGGGGGGCCGGTGGGGACACCGAGGCGTCGGGAGCCAGGACTCATGAGGCGGGGGCAGGCTCCGAGGGCGCGGTGGGTGCCGGGGGCGGGAACGCCGCTCCGGGGACTCGTGCCGAGCCCGATGTCCAGCCGGGCGCGCCTGCGACGGACGCGGGTGGGGACGCCGAGGCAGGGTCCGACCCTGAGCCCGGCGCCGGTTCCCGCCCGCAGGCGAAGACGGGTGCCGGAAGCGAGGGCACCGCACCGGAGACAGCCGCCGTACCCGAATTCCGCCCGGAGAACGCCCCGGAGACGGAGGCGGTCGGGAGCCCCAGGACCGGGGCCGGACCCACACCGGTCCCTGGCTCCGACCCTGAAGCCCACCCGGACGACGCGCCGCAGGGAGCAGCCCGGGTGGAGGCGGGCCGGGACCGCGACGCGGAGGCCGGCCCTGAGAGCACCCCAGCGATCCACCCCGACGCAGAGGCCGCCCACGCCCTCGACGCGACAGCCGACCCCGAGAGCACCCCCGACTCCGGCCCGCAGCCGAACACGGGCGGCGCGCCCGGCGCGAAGGCCGGCCGCCAGGGCACCCCCGAGGCCGATCCCACCCCTCGGGACACCCCCGACACCCCCGACACCCCCGCCGCCAAGCCACCCCGCTTCGCCCGCCTCACCCGCTGGCAGGCGGAGCACCCCCGGCGGGCCCGCTTCCTCTCCCGGACCATCACCGTCCTCGCCGCCGTCCTGGTGGTCTGCACGCTGGTGATGCCGGCGACCATCGTCGAGGTCGGCCCCGCCAGTTTCTTCCGGCTGCCTGGAGAAGCGATCGTCGGGGCGGCCATCCTGCTGGCGCTGCCCAGGAGGCCCCGGGTCGTGCTCGCGGCGGCCGCCGGTGTCGCACTCGCCGCGCTGACCGTGCTGAACTGGCTCGACATGGGGTTCAAGCAGTATCTCGGCCGGAACTTCAACCTGGTGCTGGACTGGAGCCTGCTGGGTGACGCGCAGTCGTACCTGGAGGACTCGCTCGGCCGGGCGGCCACCTACACCGTGACCGCAGGTCTGATCGTGCTCGTGCTGCTGCTGTTCGCCATGCTGGCCTACGCCGTCGTACGCCTGAGCGGCGTCCTCGCCCGGCACTCGGCCACGGCGACCCGGGGCACGCTGATCGCGGGCGTCGTCTGGATCACCTGCTCCTCCTTCGGTGTGCAGCTCGCGGGTGTGCCGCTCGCCGCCGACAGCGCCGCCGTCGCCCTGCAGAACCAGACCGAGCGGGTGTCCGACACGCTGAAGGACGAGGCCGAATTCCAGAAGGTCGCCAAGGTGGACGCGTTCGGCGCGACCCCGCCCGACCAGCTCGTACCGGACCTGCGCGGCAAGGACGTGATCTTCACGTTCATCGAGAGCTACGGTCGCAGCGCGATCGAGGACCCGATCATGGCGCCCGGTGTGGACAACACCCTCGCCGTCCGCACCGAGGCGCTGGAGAAGGCGGGTTACCACGCCAAGAGCGGCTGGCTCACCTCGGCGACCTACGGCGGCAGCAGTTGGCTCGGTCACTCCACCACCCTGTCGGGCCTGTGGGTGAGCAACCAGCAGCGCTACCGCACGGTGATGGCGAGCGACCACCTCAGCCTGACCAAGGTGTTCAAGAAGTCCGGGGGCTGGGACACGGTCGGTGTGATGCCGGGCATCCAGAAGGGATGGCCGGAGCAGAGTTTCTTCGGCCTGGACAAGGTCTACAACGCCTTCAAACTCGGCTACAAGGGACCGAAGTTCAGCTGGTCCACGATGCCCGACCAGTACACCCTGGAGCAGTTCCAGCAGCGGGTGCACGGCAAGAAGCACGCCAAGCCGGTGATGTCGGAGGTCATCCTGACCTCCAGCCACCAGCCATGGGGCCCGATCCCGAAGATGGTCGGCTGGGACGAGCTGGGCGACGGCTCCGTCTTCAAGCCCATCGAGGCGGCGGGCAACGACCCCGCCGACGTGATCGCGGACACCACCAAGTCCCGCGAGGAGTACGGCAAGTCGATCCAGTACTCGGTGACCGCGCTCACCGAGTGGCTGGAACGCTACGGAACCAAGGACACCGTGCTGGTCTTCCTCGGCGACCACCAGCCCATCGCCCGCGTCAGCGGCAACCACGCGAGCCGGGACGTACCGATCTCCATCGTCGCCAAGGACCCCGAGGTGCTCGACAAGATCAGCGACTGGAACTGGACGGACGGCCTGCGCCCCGCGCACGACGCCCCGGTCTGGAAGATGAACCTCTTCCGCGACCGCTTCCTGACCGCGTACGGCTCGACTCCGCACCCGAAGAACGGGTAGGCCCGTTCATCGGGACCCCGCGACCGCGGGCCCACCCGGTGAGCGGTTCGCTTCTTGAACGCCCGGATGGAGTGGCTGCTGTCGGTGCCCGGCGGTGTGCTGGTGAACACTACGGTGTGGATGCCCGCGCCGTCGCACGCGGATCGCGAGATACCGGCATCGACCTGTTCGCGGGCGCCCTGCCCAGCGGCAAGACCCTTGTCGTCACACCCGGCAACTGATCCTCGCTCGACCGGACTTCGAAGGACACGACCACGACGATTCCCGACGACTATCGGTCCCGCTCGCTTACCGTGGCGCACCCCGACGACCCGAGCACGACGTACGTCTCGCCGGTGGGCAGTACATACGCCATGCTGATCACCGGCGAGCAGACCGACGGCCGTTACTGCCTGCTCGACATGCGCGTCCCCGACGGTGGTGGGCCGCCGCCGCACCGGCAGGGCTTCGGGAAGGGATCAACATCCCGGCCAACTCGTCGCACCACTTCCGCGACACCTCGGGTGCGCCGGCCCGGATGCTGTGCATGTGCACCCTCGCCGGCCAGGACGAGTACTTCCTGCGCATCGGCGATGCCGTCGCGGGCGCGGACGCGCCACCGCCGCGGCTTTCGGACGACGAACCGGCCCAACGCCGCCGGCGCACGGCCGAGTTGGCGCCGGCCTACCGGAGCGAGTTCCGGTAGGCCGAGTTCCCGTCGCCCCGGTTCTCTCGGCTCGGGTTCCTTCGGCCCCGGCTCCGGCCGTCCGGCAGCAGGGCCGGTCCCTCGGGGGCCGGCTCTGCTGCCGTTCAGCCGCCGGAGGTGTCCAGCTCGGCTTCCTCGGTCACACCCGCGCAGTCGTACGGGTCCTTCAGCCAGCCGTCCGGAAGGACCACCCGGTTGTTGCCGGAGGTACGCCCGCGGGGGCCGTCGGCGCCGGCCGGCCACGGCTGGTCGAGGTCCAGCTCGTCCAGGCCGGTGCGCAGTTCCGCCAGCGAGGAGGTGATGGCGAGCCGCTTGCGCATCTCGGAGCCGACCGCGAAGCCCTTGAGGTACCAGGCGACGTGCTTGCGGAAGTCGATGACACCGCGCGACTCGTCGCCGAGCCACTCCCCGAGCAGCGTGGCGTGCCGGACCATGACATCGGCGACCTGGCGCAGCACCGGCCGCTGGAACTCGTCGCGGCCCTCGAAAGCGGCGACAAGGTCGGCGAAGAGCCAGGGCCGGCCGAGGCAGCCCCGGCCGACGACCACGCCGTCGCAGCCGGTCTCGCGGACCATGCGCAGCGCGTCCTCGGCGGACCAGATGTCGCCGTTGCCGAGCACCGGGATCTCCGGGACGTGCTCCTTCAGCCGGGCGATGGCGCTCCAGTCGGCGGTGCCGCCGTAGTGCTGGGCGGCGGTGCGGCCGTGCAGGGCGATGGCGGTGACGCCCTCCTCGACGGCGATGCGGCCGGCGTCGAGGTAGGTGATGTGGTCGTCGTCGATGCCCTTGCGCATCTTCATGGTGACCGGCAGGTCACCCGCGCCGGAGACGGCCTCGCGCAGGATGGCCCGCAGCAGGTTCCGCTTGTACGGCAGCGCGGAGCCGCCCCCCTTACGGGTGACCTTGGGGACCGGGCAGCCGAAGTTGAGGTCGATGTGGTCGGCCAGCCCCTCCTCCGCGATCATGCGGACGGCCTTGCCGACGGTGGACGGGTCGACGCCGTACAGCTGGATAGAGCGGGGCTTCTCGGTCTCGTCGAACCTGATGAGCTGCATGGTCTTGTCGTTGCGCTCGACCAGGGCCCGCGTGGTGATCATCTCGCTGACGAACAGTCCCTTGCCCCCGCTGAACTCCCGGCACAGGGTGCGGAAGGGGGCGTTGGTGATCCCGGCCATGGGTGCGAGCACGACGGGCGGCACCACGGCGTGCGGGCCGATGGACAGCGGCTGGGTCATCAGGGGGCTCCGGGACGGATGTGCGGCATGGGCGTCGTCTATTGTCCCTCACCTCAGCGGTGCCCCTCCCCCTGAGGGCAGGGATCATGTAAGGGTCATTAGTTAGCCACACTAGTGATAGGTGCGTACGATGGGACCCATGCCCGAGCTGACCCACCGGCGGCGGATGCTGGTGCTCGCGATCTGCTGCATGAGCCTGCTGATCGTGAGCCTCGACAACACCGCCCTGAACGTCGCGCTGCCCTCGATGCAGCGCGAGCTGCACGCCACGACGTCCGGCCTTCAGTGGACGATCGACGCCTACACGCTGGTGCTCGCCTCGCTGCTGATGCTCGCGGGGTCCACGGCGGACCGGATCGGCCGCAGACGGGTCTTCATGGCGGGCCTGGTGATCTTCACCGCCGGTTCCCTGCTGTGCTCGCTGGCCCCGAACCTGGAACTCCTCGTGGTGTTCCGCATGGTCCAGGCCGTCGGCGGTTCGATGCTCAACCCGGTCGCCATGTCGATCATCACCAACACCTTCACCGACCCGCGCGAACGGGCGCGCGCGATCGGCGTCTGGGGCGCGGTGATCGGCATCTCCATGGCGGCCGGTCCGCTGGCGGGCGGCCTGCTGGTGGAGTCGGTCGGCTGGCGCTCGATCTTCTGGGTCAACCTCCCGGTGGGCCTCGCCGCCCTGCTGCTCACCCTGCGCTTCGTCCCCGAGTCCCGCGCGCCCCGGCCGCGCCGCCCGGACCCGGTCGGCCAGGTGCTGGTGATCGCCCTGTTCGGCTCGCTGACATACGCGATCATCGAAGCCCCGAACGCGAGCCTCGCCCAGGTGCTCCCCTTCGCCGCGCTGGCCCTCGCCGCCCTGCTGGCCCTCCTGATCTACGAGCACCGGCGCACCGAACCCCTCATCGACCTGCGCTTCTTCCATTCGGCGCCCTTCAGCGGGGCGACCGGGATAGCGGTGAGCGCCTTCGCGGCGCTCGGCGGCTTCCTCTTCCTGTCCACGCTGTACCTCCAGAACGTACGCGGTCTCGACGCCCTGCACGCCGGCCTGTGGATGCTCCCCATGGCGGCGCCCACCCTGCTGTGCGCCCCGCTGTCCGGACGGCTGGTCGGCAGCCGGGGCCCGCGCCTGCCGCTGCTGATCGCGGGCGCGGCGATGACGGCGAGCGGTCTGCTCTTCGCTCTCTTGGAGGCCGAGACCTCCGACGTCACCCTCTTCCTCGGTTACGTCCTCTTCGGCGTCGGCTTCGGCTTCGTCAACGCCCCCATCACCAACACCGCCGTCTCCGGCATGCCCCGCGCCCAGGCGGGTGTGGCCGCGGCGGTCGCCTCCACCAGCCGCCAGCTCGGCCAGACCCTGGGCGTGGCCGTGATCGGCGCGGTCCTGGCCTCGGGCATCGGCGACTCGCCGTACCGCGACACCTTCGTCTCGGCGGCCCGCCCCGGCTGGTGGGTCCTGGCCGCGTGCGGCGCGGCGGTCCTGGTCCTGGGCTTCCTGACCAGCGGACGCTGGGCCCACAGCACGGCCGAGCGGACGGCGGAACGGCTGGAGACGGCCGAGGTCCGGCAGCCGGCCGGGGTGTCCTGATCTCAGCGTCCCTCCGCGGCCATCGCGTGCAGCTTCTCCAGCCGCTCGCGGGACTCCTCGTTCTTCGGGGGGTAGACCACGACGCGCGGGCCGGGGTCCGGGCAGAGCCATAAGTCGGTGTGTTCCACGGTGAGCCGGCCGACGTGGGGGCTGAGGAACTCCTTCGTCTTGGAGCGGCCGCCGACCACCTCGTGCCGCTCCCAGTTCTCGCGGAACTCCGGGTACGCCTGGAGCCGCTTGAGCAGCATCTTCCAGGCAGGTTCGCCGAGCTGTCCGGCCATCGAGGCACGCAGCAGGGCCGGGGTGTCCGAGAGCCTTGGCAGGTAGTTCCGGTACCAGGATCGGCACGCTCTGGTACCCCTCTCCGCGGCAGCGCAGGCTCGTGGGCATGACTGAGACCACCCTCTCCACCGCGCCCTCCGTGCGTGCTCCGACGGCGGCTCCCACCTTGAGCGGGGCCGGCCTGATGACCGTCCTGCTGGCCGCCGCGCTCCCGCTGGTCGACTTCTTCATCGTCAACGTCGCGCTCCCCGCCATCGGCGGCGACCTCTCCGCGAACGAGGCACTGCTGGAACTGGTCGTGGCCGGGTACGGCGTCACGTACGCCGTCCTGCTCGTACTCGGCGGGCGCCTCGGTGACCTGTTCGGCAGGCGCCGACTGTTCATCGGCGGCATGGCCGCCTTCGGGCTGACCTCGCTGGCGTGCGGCCCGGCCCCCGGACGCGTGGAGCCTGGTCGCTGCACGGGCCGCGCAGGGCGCGGCAGCCGCGCTGATGCTGCCGCAGGTACTCGCCACCATCCAGTCCACCACCACCGGCGGCCGCCGCGCCCACGCGATGAGCCTGTACGGCGCGACGGCGGGCCTGTCCATGGAGGTGGGCCAGATCCTGGGCGGCGTCCTGGTAGCGGCGGACATCGCCGGCACCGGCTGGCGTTCGGCCTTCCTGGTGAACGTGCCCGCGGTCGTGCTCGGCCTGATCCTCACCATCCGCCACGTCCCCGACACCCGCGCCAGGCACCCCGAGCCGGTCGACGTACCCGGCACGGTCCTGCTGGCCGTCGCCCTGCTGGCGCTGCTCGCCCCGCTCACCGAGGGCCGCGCCACGGGCTGGCCGCTGTGGACGTGGGTCTCGCCGGCCGTGTTCCCGGTGGCGGCCTGGGCGTTCTGGACGGTGCAACGGCGCCGGGACCGGCTGGGCCGTACCCCGCTGCTGCCGCCGAGCCTCTTCGCCACCCTGTCGCTGCGGCGAGGGCTGCTGATCGTGGTTCCGTTCTGCCTCGGTTTCAGTGGGTTCATGTTCGTCATCGCGCTGAGCCTCCAACAGCGTGGGGGTCTGGGTCCGGTACGGGCGGGTCTGGCGCTGGCGCCGATGGCGGTCTCCTTCCTCCTCGTCTCGCTGGCCGGGCCCCGGCTGATCGCCCGCTTCGGTACGCGGGTGGTCGGCGCCGGAGCCGTACTCCAGGGCCTGGGTGTGCTGCTGATCGTGCCGGCCGTGTGGCGGGGCCGGCCTGAACTGGGTCTCGGCACCCTGCTGCCGGGCGCGGCCGTCGCCGGAGCGGGCCAGGCGCTCCAGCTCCCCAACCTGCTGCGGATCGTGCTCTCCGAGGTCCCGGCCGCCCGTGCCGGAGTGGGCAGCGGGTTGCTGGCCACCACCCAGCAGGCGTCGTTCGCCCTCGGCGTGGCCACCCTGGGCGGCCTGTTCCTCGCCCTGGTCCCGTACCTCGGTATGCGGGACGCCCTGCTCATCACCCTGGGCACCCAGCTGACGGCGATCCTCGCCACCGGCCTGCTGAGCCTGCGCCTGCCCCACGAGGTGGGGTGAGCGGAGCCCCTGCCGGACCCGCGCACTGACCCCGGATGCCGGACCTGTGCGCCGGAGCCGGTGCCGCATCCGGGTACCGGACCTATGCGCCAGAGCTGTGCGCTTGAGCCGGGTGCCGCATCCGGGTGCCAGAGCTGTGCGCCGGAGCCCGTGCCACATCCGGGTGCCGGAGCTGTCTCCCTGGCCCGGGTGCCGAATCCGAGAGCCGGAGCTATGTGCCACGCGCGGGTGCCGCATCCGTGAGCCCGGACCCCGGTACCCGGTCCCCGTGCCGGACCGATTGAGCCGGACCATGTGACAGTTCCCACCCGGAGTTCCGCCCCTGGTTCCGCGTGCCGCACACTCCCGGCATGACCGAGAACAGAACCGGGACCAGCGTGCGGCGGTGGGACCGGCACGGCAGGGAACACGTCATACGGGTGGAACGGGCCGGACTCCAACGCACCTTCGGCTGCGGCACCTGCGGCTGGCGCCGGGGCACCCGGCACCTGCCCTGGACTCCGACGGACGAGCATCCGGCGACGGAGCACCTGGCCGAGGCCCACCAGGCGACGTTGGACCCGGCACGGCGGTGAGGATGCCGGAGGCCGCCCGGTTCTGCGGCCCTCCACTCCGAGCACGGCGGTGAGAATGCCGGAGCCCCACATGCCCCACCCGCCCCAGCGCGCCCGGCACTTCGGTCCACCCACTCCGGCCCAATGGACGGCAGCACACGAGCCGACCGGTACAGGCACCGCAGACCAGCCCGCTGCCCGACGCATCCGGCGGAAGCCGACTGTGCGACACCGGCGCCCGCACGGCGATGAGTCCGCCCCGCCGTGGGAGTCATAGCCCTGACGACCTGTGTCGACCGGAAGGCGAGCCCGATGACCGCACTGCACGAGACCCTGCGCCGGCACGTGGACGACGGGAACCTGCCCGGCGCGGTCGGCCTCGTCGCCCGCGGGGACGAGGTCGAGGCCGTGGCCGTCGGGTACACGGACACCGGACGGACCGTGCCGCTGGCGCGGGACTCGCTGTTCCGGCTCGCCTCGATCACCAAGCCCGTGACCGCCGCCGCGCTGCTGATGCTCGTGGAGGAGAGGCTGGTCGGGCTGGACGACCCAGTGGCCCGTTGGCTGCCCGAGCTGGCCGCGCCGATGGTGGTGCGGACGCCCGAGTCGCCGGTGGACGACCTGGTGCCGGCCGCGCGGCCCATCACCGTGGAGCACGTGCTCAGTTCGCGGTGCGGCTGGGGCTTCCCGCCGGACTTCTCCCTGCCCGCCGTGGCCCCGCTGTTCGAGCTCCAGCGCGGCGGGTTCGCGCCGCACGCGGTGCCCGCGATGGACGAGCTGCTGGCCGAACTCGCCAAGGTTCCGCTCCTCCACCAGCCCGGTGAAGCCTGGCTCTACAACACCTCCTCCGATCTCCAGGGCGCCCTGATCGCGCGGGCGTCGGGGCAGACACTGCCGGACTTCCTGGCCGAGCGGATCTTCGAGCCGCTCGGCATGAAGGACACGGGCTTCTCCGTGCCCGAACGGGATCTGCACCGGCTGCCCACCGCCTACCAGCCCGGCCCTGACGGTGCCTTGCGGGTGGCCGAGGCCTTCGACGGCGGCTGGGACCGGCTCCCAGCCTTCCCCTCCGGCGCCGGCGGCCTGATCTCCACCGCCGACGACTACCTGGCCTTCGCCCGGATGCTGCTGGCCGGCGGCGAGACGTACGGCCGCAGGCTCCTCTCGCCGGAGTCAGTCGCCCGGATGACCAGTGACCAGCTCACCCCGGCCCAGCGGAAGAGCAGCCCGCTCTTTCTGGAAGGCCAGGGCTGGGGCTATGGCGGCTCGGTCGACATCGCCCGCACCGAACCGTGGCACGTGCCCGGCCGCTACGGCTGGGTCGGCGGCACCGGCACCGCGGCCCATCTGGTCCCGGCCAACGGCAAGGTGACCGTCCTGCTCACCCAGGTGGCGATGACCGGTCCGACACCGCCCACGGTGATGCGGGACTTCTGGCAGGTCACGGCCTGATGTGGGTCAGGGCCTGACGTAGGTCATGCCTGCCCCAGGCCAAAGGCCGCCGTAGGCCGGAGGCTGACGTCGACCAAAGCCCGACGCGGCTCACGGCCTGGCTGGTGCGCCCAGCCCGCGTATCAGCAGGTCCACGATCACCTTGAAGTCCTCCTCGATACCGGGCTGCTGCCATTCGCGGGCGTAACAGGGGTCGTGAAAGCGGGCCGTGGCCTGGAAGACCGCGCGGGCCTCGGCCGCCGGGTCCGCCGCGCGGAAGGTACCGGAGTCGGTCCCGGCCTCGATGATCCGGGCGAGCTGGGAGGTGAGGTCGGTGATGTGCTCGCCGACCGTCTCCCCGCTCTCCTCGGCCAGCACGCTGTAGGTGGCGAACAGCTCGGGATCGTCACCCGCCTTGTGCCGCTTGGCCTCGAACAGCGCGGCCAGCCAGTCCCGCAGCCGCCGCTCGACTGGCGTCTCCTCGCCTGCGATGACCGCGAGCCGCTCCGAGGTACGGTCCAGCCAGCGCTTGGTGACCGCCTCGCGCAGCGCAGCCTTGGTGCGGAAGTGCCGGTAGACACTGCCGTGGCTGACGCCGAGAGCGCGGGCCACGTCGACCACAGTGGCCTTGGCCGGGCCGTGTCGGCGCAGCACCTCCTCGGTCGCTTCGAGGATGCGCTCGGCGGTCAGGGTCTCGGTCGCTGCCATGCCTAGACCGTACCCGGCGTGCCGCTCATCGCTTCCGGCTCATCGCTCGCTGTCCAGCATGGCCATCTGCGCGGGCGCGTACCGCTCGCCTGCCGCCGCGTCGGCGGGGACGGCCTCCTCTATGGCTGCGAGGTCCGCCGCGTCGAGGGTGATGTCGAGCGCGCCCAGTGCCTCGGACAGCCGCTCGCGGGTGCGGGAGCCGATCACCGGCACGATGTCGGAGCCCTGGGCGAGGACCCAGGCGATGGCGATCTGGGCGACCGTGCCCCCCTTCTGATCCGCGATCTTGCGGAGGGAGTCGACCAGGCTCAGGTTGTGCCGGAAGTTCTCGCCCTGGAAACGGGGGGAGAAGGCGCGGAAGTCGGTGGCGGCGAAGTCGCGGTCGGCGGAGATGTGATTGGAGAGCAGGCCGCGCGAGAGCACGCCGTACGCGGTGACGCCGATGCCCAGCTCCCGCAGGGTGGGGAGGATCTCCCGCTCGATGCCGCGCGAGATCAACGCGTACTCGATCTGGAGGTCGGAGATCGGGGCGGTGGCGGCGGCACGGCGGATGGTGTCGGGGCCGACCTCGCTGAGGCCGATGTGTTTCACCCATCCCTTCTCCACCAGCTCCGCGATCGCGCCGATCGTCTCCTCGATGGGGACGTCCGGGTCGAGGCGGGAGGGGCGGTAGATGTCGATGTGGTCCACGCCGAGGCGCTGGAGGGAGTAGGCGGCGAAGGTCTTCACCGCGGCGGGTCGTCCGTCGAAGCCCAGCCAGGCGCCGTCCGGGTCGCGCAGGGCACCGAACTTCACGCTCAGCACCGCGTTGTCACGGAGGTGGGCCGGGGCGGTGCGCAGGGCTTCGCCGACCAGCATCTCGTTGTGCCCCATGGCGTAGAAGTCGCCGGTGTCGATGAGGGTGACGCCCGCTTCCAGGGCGGCGTGCACCGTGCGGACGGCTTCCGGGCGGTCCGCCTCTCCGTACATACCCGACATACCCATGCAGCCGAGGCCGAGAGCGGGCACCTGGGGACCGGTGGTTCCGAGATTTCGCGTGTGGATCGTCATGCGCCCAGCTTGGCACCTGGACTGACAGAATTCAATATCTGTCAGTTGTTAGTTGTCAGCAGATTCCGGGTAGACCCCGTTCAGACACGAGACACGACAAAGCCCACCCTCCGACCCGGGGGACCGGGCAGGAGGGTGGGCGGAAATGCGAAGGTCAGGCGCCGATCAGACGGGCGGCGAGGTAGCCCTCGATCTGGTCGAGGGAGACCCGCTCCTGCTTCATCGTGTCGCGCTCGCGCACGGTCACCGCGTTGTCCTCGAGCGTGTCGAAGTCGACGGTCACGCAGAAGGGGGTACCGATCTCGTCCTGGCGGCGGTAGCGGCGGCCGATGGCGCCGGCGTCGTCGAAGTCGATGTTCCAGTTCTGGCGCAGCGCCTGGGCGAGCCCCTTGGCCTTCGGGGACAGCTCGGGGTTGCGGGAGAGCGGGAGCACAGCGACCTTGACCGGGGCGAGGCGGTGGTCGAGGCGCAGCACGACGCGCTTCTCCAGCTTTCCCTTGGCGTTGGGCGCCTCGTCCTCGGTGTAGGCATCGAGCAGGAAGGCGAGCATGGCGCGGCCGACTCCGGCGGCGGGCTCGATGACGTAGGGGGTCCAGCGCTCGCCGGCCTCCTGGTCGAAGTAGGAGAGATCCTGGCCGGACGCCTTGGCGTGGGCACCGAGGTCGTAGTCGGTGCGGTTGGCGACACCCTCCAGCTCGCCCCACTCCGAGCCGCCGAACGAGAAGCGGTACTCGATGTCGGCGGTGCGCTTGGAGTAGTGGGAGAGCTTCTCCTTCGGGTGGTCGTACCAGCGCATGTTCTCCTCGCGCAGGCCGAGACCGGTGTACCAGTTCCAGCGCTGCTGCATCCAGTACTCCTGCCACTGCTCGTCCTCGCCCGGCTTGACGAAGAACTCCATCTCCATCTGCTCGAACTCGCGGGTCCGGAAGATGAAGTTGCCGGGCGTGATCTCGTTGCGGAAGGACTTGCCCACCTGGGCGATGCCGAAGGGCGGCTTGCGGCGCGAAGTGGTCTGCACCTGGGCGAAGTTGGTGAAGATGCCCTGAGCGGTCTCGGGACGCAGGTAGGCGACGGAGCCGGAGTCCTGGGTCGGGCCGAGGTGAGTGGAGAGCAGACCGGAGAACTGCTTGGGCTCGGTGAAGGTGCCCTTGTTGCCGCAGTTCGGGCAGTTGAGGTCCGCGAGGCCGTTCGCCGGGGCGTGGCCCTTCTTCTCCTCGTACGCCTCTTCCAGGTGGTCGGCGCGGAACCGCCTGTGACACGAGGTGCACTCGGTCAGCGGGTCCGTGAAGGTGGCGACGTGACCGGAAGCTACCCAGACCTCGGGGGCCAGGATCACGGACGAGTCGATACCGACCACGTCCTCGCGCGACGTCACCATGTAGCGCCACCACTGACGCTTGATGTTCTCCTTGAGCTCGACACCCAGCGGTCCGTAGTCCCAGGCGGCACGCTGTCCGCCGTAGATCTCACTGCTGGGGAAAACGAAGCCACGGCGCTTGCTCAGGCTGACGATGGTGTCGATCTTGTCGGCGGCCACGGTGCTCTCTTCATTACGACGACGGGCGTTGAAGCGAGATGCTTCCAGCGAATGATTCAGGTTACCGGCGCAAGCTCCCCCACGGCCAAATCGGCCCCCGCCGGCCCCCCTCCCGAAGCCGCCGAAGCCCTCCCTAATCCTTACCAAGCCGACCCCGGGAATGCGCGTGGCGAGTTCCGGCCGGTCAGTTTGTTGACAATCGTTTCCAATTTTGTTGAAAATGACTGTCATGAACGTACGACGACGCCTCATATCCGGGTCCGCGATAGCGGCCGTCACCGCGCTGGGCCTGGGCACACTGTCCGCCTGCTCGGGCAGCAGCGCCGCATCGGGGAACACGGACAAGTTCGATGTCGTCGCCTCGTTCTATCCGATGGCCTTCCTCGCCGAGCGGATAGGCGGGGACCATGTGCACATGACCACGCTGACCTCACCGGGCCAGGAGCCGCACGACCTGGAGATCAGCCCGCGTCAGATAGGGGGCATGGAGCGTTCCGACGCGGTTCTCTACCTGAAGGGACTCCAGCCCTCGGTGGACGAGGCGGTGGAGCAGTCGCCGGTGAAGACGAAGATCGACACGGCCGCGCTGACCACGCTGGAGCAGCACGGCACCGAGGTCGGCGGCCATGCGGCCGGGCACGAGGACGAGCACGCGGACCACGACCACGAGAGCGAGAACGGCAAGGACCCGCACATCTGGCTCGATCCGGTGCGGTACGCGGAGGTCGCCCAGGGTGTCGGCCGGGCCTTCGAGAAGGCCGACCCGGACCACGCTGCCGACTACAAGAGGAACACCGTGGCCCTGGTGAAGCAGCTGGACGAGTTGGACACCGAGTTCAAGGACGGCCTGGCCGGCTCCCGCTCCAAGGTCTTCATCACGACCCACGCCGCCTTCGGCTACCTCGCCGAGCGCTACGGCCTCACGGAGGAGGCGATCAGCGGCCTCGACCCCGAGTCCGAGCCGAGCGCGGCCCGGGTGAAGGACCTCCAGCGGCTGGCCAGGGCGGACGGGGTCTCGACCGTCTTCTACGAGACGCTGGTCAGCGACAAGACCGCGAAGACGGTAGCCGGGGACGCCGACCTGAAGACCGATGTGCTCGACCCGATCGAGGGCATCACCAAGAGATCGCGCGGCACGGACTACTTCGCCGTCCAGCGGGCCAACCTCAAGGCCCTCCAGAGCGCCCTGGGGATCAAGTGACGAGCCGAGTGACCAGCCGAGTGACCATCGAGGAGCGGGAGTCGGCGCCGGTGCTGACCCTGCGGGACGTACGGGCCGAGCTGGGCGGGCGGCCGGTGCTGCGCGGCATCGACCTGACCGTGCGCCCCGGCGAGGTCGTCGCGCTGCTCGGCGCCAACGGCTCCGGCAAGTCCACGGCCGTGCGCACCGCCATCGGGCAGGTGCCGGCCACCTCCGGCGCCGTCGAGCTGTTCGGCACGCCCCTGCGCTCCTTCCGCGACTGGGCCCGCGTCGGCTACGTGCCCCAGCGCACCTCCGCCGCCGGGGGCGTGCCGGCCACCGTCTCCGAGATCGTGTCGTCGGGCCGGCTGGCCCGCACCCGCTTCGGGTTCTTCCGCAAGGCGGACCGGGAGGCGGTAGGGCGCGCACTGGAGCTGGCCGGCATGGCGGACCGCGCCAAGGACTCGGTGACCGCGCTCTCCGGGGGTCAGCACCAGCGGGTGCTGATAGCCCGCGCACTGGTCTCCGAGCCCGAGCTGTTGATCATGGACGAGCCGATGGCCGGGGTCGACCTCGCCAGCCAGGAGGTGCTGGCGTCGACCCTGCGCGAACAGGTCGCCGCCGGGGCCACCGTCCTGCTGGTGCTGCACGAGCTGGGCCCGCTGGAGCCGTTGATCGACCGCGCGGTGGTGCTGCGCGACGGCTGTGTGCTGCACGACGGGCCGCCGCCGAAGGCCGTCGGCCAGCACGCCCTGCCCGGCCACGACCACGTGCACCCGCACGAGGGCGCCGAACCGATCCGTACGGGACTGCTGAGCTGATGGACTTCCTGAACTACGCCTTCATGCAGCGGGCACTGCTCGCGGCCGTCCTGGTCGGCGTCATCGCCCCCGCGATCGGCATCTACCTCGTCCAGCGCCGCCAGCCCCTGATGGGCGACGGCATCGGGCACGTGGCGATGACGGGCGTCGGCCTCGGCTTCCTGCTGAACTCCTCGCCGGTGTGGATGGCGACCATCGTCTCCGTGGCGGGCTCGGTACTGATGGAACTGATCCGCTGGTACGGCAGGACGCGCGGTGACATAGCCCTCGCCATGCTGTTCTACGGCGGCATGGCGGGCGGTGTGCTGTTCGTGAACCTCGCGCCCGGCGGCTCCAACGCCAATCTCACCTCGTACCTCTTCGGCTCGCTGTCCACCGTGGCGCCGTCCGACGTGACCGCGATCATCGTGCTGGGCGCGTGTGTGGTCGCAGTGACGCTCGGGCTGCGTCGGCAGTTGTTCGCGGTCAGCCAGGACGAGGAGTTCGCGCGGGTCACCGGGCTGCCGGTGCGGGCGCTGAACCTGCTCGTCGCGGTCACCGCGGCTGTCACCGTCACCGTGGCGATGCGTGTTGTCGGCCTGATCCTCGTCTCGGCGCTCATGGTCGTCCCCGTGGCAGCTGCCCAGCAGCTCACCCGCAGCTTCGCTGCGACGTTCGCCATAGCGGTGGCGCTCGGTGTGACGGTGTCGATCGGCGGCACGGTCACCTCGTTCTACGAGGACGTCCCTCCGGGTGCGACGATCGTCCTGCTCACCATCGCCGCGTTCGCCGTCATGACCGCGCTCGCCACTCCGCTGGCCCGCCGACGCGCCCGCGCGGCCCGGCCCGCCGGAGACCCGGTGGAGTGCGCGATCCCGGCCACGCGGACGGCGGGCGACGAGGTCGGCGTCTGACCCATGGAGCTCCATCGCGGACTCACGAACCCGCCGGAGGCGCTTGCGCGTCTGACCGGTGGGGGTCCGGGCTGGCACAATGGCCCGGTCAGAGGCGCAGACTTGAGGAGGCACCCGGTGACGACCGCTGGACCACCCGTGAAGGGCCGTGCGACCAAGCAGCGCGCGGCGGTGGCGGCGGCCCTCGACGAGGTCGACGAGTTCCGCAGCGCGCAGGATCTCCACGACATGCTCAAGCACAAGGGCGACTCGGTCGGGCTCACCACCGTCTACCGCACCCTCCAGTCCCTCGCCGAGGCCGGCGAGGTCGACGTTCTGCGCACGTCGGACGGCGAGTCCGTCTACCGGCGTTGCTCCACCGGCGAACACCACCATCACCTCGTCTGTCGCCACTGCGGCAAGGCGGTCGAGGTGGAGGGCCCGGCCGTGGAGAAGTGGGCCGAGGCCATCGCCTCCGAACACGGCTTCGTCAACGTGGCGCACACGGTGGAGATCTTCGGCACCTGCGCGGACTGCGCGGAAGCCAACGGCTGACCTGGACGGCGGGAAGAAGAACGCCCCCGCCGAGCAGAGGGGGGCGTTCTCGTACCCGGTCAGGCCGGGGGGCGGCTAGCTCCCAGGGTTCCCCTTCATCGCCGCCTCCATGGCCAGCAGCTCCTCGTTCGGCACCGCTCCGCCGAACCGCCGGTCACGGGAGGCGAATTCGACGCACGCCCGCCACAGGTCGCGGCGGTCGAAGTCGGGCCACAGGACGTCCTGGAAGACCATCTCGGCATACGCGCTCTGCCACAGCAGGTAGTTGGAGGTGCGCTGTTCACCGCTGGGGCGGAGGAAGAGGTCGACGTCGGGCATGTCCGGGTAGTACAGGTACTTCTGGACCGTCTTCTCGGTGACCTTCGCGGGGTCAAGGCGCCCGGCGCGCACGTCCTCGGCGATGGCCTGCGCGGCGTCGGCGATCTCGGCGCGGCCGCCGTAGTTCATGCAGAAGTACAGGGTGAGGAGGTCGTTGTCCTTGGTCTGCTCCTGCGCGACCTGGAGTTCCTTGGCGACCGACTTCCACAGCTTGGGCATCCGCCCGGCCCAGCGCACCCGGATGCCGAGCGCGTCGAGCTGGTCGCGGGTCTTGCGGATGAAGTCGCGGTTGAAGTTCATCAGGAAGCGGACCTCGTCGGGCGAGCGCTTCCAGTTCTCGGTGGAGAAGGCGTAGAGGGAGATGTTGCGGACGCCCGCCTCGATCGCCCCCTGGAGCACGTCGAGCACCTGCTCGGCGCCCACCTTGTGCCCCTCGGTACGCGGCAGCCCGCGTTCCTTCGCCCAGCGGCCGTTGCCGTCCATGATGATGGCCACGTGCTCGGGGACCAGCTCACCCGGAAGCTTCGGCGCGCGGGCGCCGGACGGGTGCGGTTCCGGTGCCTGGTACTCCTGGCGCCGGCCCCCCAGAAATCCGCGTACGACCATGCTTCTCGTCTCCTCAGCCGTGCTTGCTGCTTACTTCTCTACGTACCGCAGGGAGCGCAGCCCCCGCTCCAGATGCCAGTGCAGGTATGCGGACACCAGGCCGCTCCCCTCGCGGACGTGCCGCGCCTCGGCCGCGTCTGCGGTCTCCCAGTCTCCCGTAAGCAGCGCGCCCAGCAGCATCAGGGTCTGCGGGGAGGGGACCACGCTGCCCGGCACCCGGCAGTCCACGCACACCGAGCCGCCCGAGGCGACCGAGAAGAACCGGTTCGGCCCCGGCATCCCGCAGCGTGCGCAGTCTCCGAAGGTCGGCGCGTAGCCGTTGACGGCGAGGGAGCGGAGCAGGAAGGCGTCGAGGACGAGGTTCGAGGCGTGTTCGCCGCGCGCGAGGGTGCGCAGGCCGCCGACGAGGAGCAGGTACTGCTGTACGGCGGGCTCGCCCTCGTGGTCGGTGAACCGTTCGGCCGTCTCCAGCATGGCGGTCCCGGCGGTGTAGCGGGGGTAGTCGGTGACGATGCCGCCGCCGTACGGGGAGATGGTCTCGCTCTGGGTGCACAGCGGCAGCCCGCGCCCGACCAGCTCGCTCCCCCGCGCGAAGAACTGCACGTCGACATGGGAGAACGGCTCTAGCCGGGCCCCGAACTTCGACTTCGTGCGCCGCACACCGCGCGCCACGGCCCGCACCCGGCCGTGGCCACGGGTGAGCAGGGTGATGATCCGGTCCGCCTCGCCCAGCTTCTGGGTGCGCAGCACGATGCCGTCGTCGCGGAACAGACTCATGCCGTCCATTCTCGCCCACGCCCGGCAGGGCGGAGCGCCGGTTCCGCCTGTCCGCCCCCGGTTGTGACCCGCTCCACGTCCGAATCCACAATCCGCTGAACGTGTCGAACATGACATGGCTCGCGGCCGGAACCGTGCTGGCCGCGGGCACGGGCACGGCCGTCGCCCCGCACGCCACCTCGGGCACCGACAGCGCGGCGGACGGGCCGCACGTGGTGCACGCCTCGGTGGACTCGCCGGCCTGACCGGTTCCTCGGAGGAGAGGCACGCTCGACCAGGGCGTTCCGGATGCCGGCGGTGAGCCGGCAACTCAGCCCCCGCGACGGAGACGCCGGCCGGGACCACACCGCCGCCCACCATGACCGCCGAGCCCGCGCAGAGCACCCCGGACGGGACGACCGCGCACGCCTCAACCGGCGCGCCGGGCTATCTGCCGTCGCTGTCGGCAGCGTATCCGTCGTGCGCGTGCGCCTCCGCAGTGCCGCAGACGATGCCCAGCCCGCTGCCCACGCAGCCGCCGACGACGAAGGTGCCCGCTCCCCGGTTGGTCACCCGCGTCGGCTGCGGTGCGGACGAGTGTGCCCGCGACACCGGTTACCCGGACTACGGCCACGCGGTGAAGGCGGTGTTCGTCCACCACACCGACACCACCCACACCCACTCCTGCGCCGACTCCCCCTCCGTCGTGCGCAGCCTGTACGCCCAGGGCTGGCGCGACCTCGGCTACAACTTGCCGGTCGACAGGTGCGGCACGATCTTCGAGGGCCGGTTCGGCGGCATGGCCATGCCGGTGATCGGCGCGCAGACCTACGGGTTCGACACCGACTCGACGGGTCGCCGCGATCGGCACGTACACCGACCTCACCGGCGGTGACTCCGAGGCGAGCACCATCCCCGGTGCCGCGCCGCGCCGAGCCGGGCCATGGTGACCGCGATCTCTCGGATCGCCGCGTGGAAGCTCGGCATGTCCGGCGGCAAGGCGTACACCCTGAACGCCGTCTCCGGGCACGTGACGGCTTTGCCACCGACTGCCCCGGCAACCAGTTGTGCGCGAAGCTGGCGACCGTCCGCGAGTACGCGGCCGGGCCCCCGGCGGGGGTCGGCGTCACCAGCGTGGACACCCCGTCCGGCGCGGTCCGCTCGGGCACCGGGTATGTCACACGGCCACATCGGCCTCCGTAAAGATGACCTCGGGCCGGCACTCCTTCCGGGTGCGGGCGACCCATGTCTGGGGCAGGACCAGCACGTCGGCGGCGGTCACGGTGACCGCCGACGCCACGCGTCCCAGCTACCCGACCGCGCCGACCATGCGGTTGGGCAAGGGCACGGTCGACACGGCGGGTGTCCCCGTGACGGTCGACTGGAAGCCGGCCGACGACAACGGGCTGCGCTCCCAGGCCGCCGCCACCCGCGCCGGCGCCTCGGGCGCGGTGCGGATCTACGTCGACGGCACCCTGCAGACCACCATCGACCTGAAGTCGGCCACCACGCCCTACCGCCACGCGATGTGGAGCAATTCCTGGAGCAGCGCGGCCAGCACACTCTGAAGATCGTGGTCATCGGCATGCCGGGGCGTCCGCCGGTCAGCGGCCTCCCCGGACTCCGGTCCGGTGGAGGCCGCCCTCCATCGCGCGGGGCGACACGCCCTCAGGGCACCTCGCCTCTGCTGCGGGCGTTCGCGTACGCCGTCGCCGCGCTGATCCGCTCCGCGGGCGTTGCCGCCCGCACCCGGTCCGGCGGCACATCCCACTCCCGGCCGCCGCCCAGTGGTCTGAGCTGCACGTATGGCCCCTGGTGTCCCATCACCACCCCTACTCTGTTTCTCCCCGTGTCCAAGGCGTACGAGCCCAGTGGCGGTCGCACCGCGTTCATCGCAGCGCCGCTACGAGCTGCGCGGCCGTCTGCACCGAGCACCGCCCCAGCTCCACCAAGGGGATCGGGGCCTCGCAGGCCAGCGAGATGGGATCTAGCCCGAGCGAGGGCAGCTTGATCCCGACCTTCTCCAATGCGGTCCGCAATTCCTCGAGGGTTCGCTCCGCTGCCTCGACCCGGTCCGCTGAATCCTGTGTGTTCACTGTCCGCATCACTTCCCTTGCGTCACGTTCTTCACGCTTCGTGTCCTAACGGTGACGCTCCACAACTAGAGTCGGCAGGGGCCTGAGCCCTACAAGCGCGTGGCAGCACAAGGGGGTTGGCAGTGGCCAACTGTTCACGTCAGGCGGTATGGGAGTTCTTCGGCACCAAGCTGAAGCGTCGCCGCGAGGAGGCGGGACTCACTCAAACGGAGTTGGGGACGAGGGTTTTCGTCTCCGGCGGGTACATCGGGCAGTTCGAGCAGGCGATCAGGAAGCCGCAGTTGGACGTGGCCCAGTGGATCGACCAGGTGCTACAAACCGACGGTATTTTCGAGCGGCTGTGCAGAAAGCTGATCGACGATCCCAGGTATGCGGATTACTTCGCACAGGTGGTGGAGCTGGAGCGCCTGGCCACGCTGATCTGCGAGTTCGCTCCCACAGTGGTGCCGGGCCTGCTCCAGACGAAGGAGTACGCGCGTGCGGTCACCATCGCGGCCAACCCTTTCCAGGCCGACGAGCACGTGGACGAGATCGTCACCGCCCGACTGGAGCGCTCGCTGATCCTCAGCGACGCTACAAGGCCGGAGTATTGGGTGGTGCTGCATGAGAATGTGCTGCGCATCCCCGTGGGCGGACCGCCCGCCATGGCGCGTCAACTAGACCACATCGCAGGGCTGATGCGGGACCGCACGGCCATAGTGACAGTACTGCCCCACAAGGCGGGGGCACACGCCGCCATGAACGGTGACCTCAGGCTCATGGAGTTCGAGGACGCGCCACCGGTCGCCTACAGAGACCTCGTTTTGCGGGACGCTGGTGGACGTTCCGGCCGTGGTGAAGCGAGCCCAACTCGCATACGATCTTCTAAGGGTCGCCACATTGTCGCCGGAGGTGTCCCTGACCCTGATCGAATCGGCGGCGGAGGACTTCAGACGATGCGCCAGTACGACCTGACCAGCGCCCGCTGGCGCAAGAGCAGCTACAGCGACGGCGAGGGCGGTAGCTGCGTCGAAGTCGCCGAAGGCATCCCCGTACGCGACAGCAAGGTCAAAGACAGCCCCGTACTCCGCCTCAGCCACCCCGCCTGGGCCGACTTCCTTGACACCCTCCGGCGCTGACATCCGCACCCCACGGCTCGACCTGCTCCCCCTGCGGGTCGAGCACGCCGGGGAGATGGCCGGGGTGCTGGCCGACCCCGCCCTGCACCACTTCATCGGCGGGACCCCGTACACCCCGGACGCGCTCACGGCCCGGTACCGGCGACTCGTCGCCGGCTCGCCCGACCCCGAGGTGACCTGGCTGAACTGGGTCATCCGGCTGCGCGAGGACTCCCGCCTGACCGGCACCGTTCAGGCGACGATCAGCGCGGCGGACGACACCGCCGAGATCGCGTGGGTGGTGGGCACACCCTGGCAAGGGCGGGGCATCGCCAAGGAGGCGGCCGTGGTGCTGGTCGCGTGGCTGACCGCGTACCCGGTGCGGAGCATCATCGCCCATGTCCACCCCGACCACCACGCCTCGGCGGCCGTGGCGAGGGCGGCGGGTCTCGCGCCCACCCCGGAACGCCAGAACGGCGAGGTCCGCTGGGAGTGTGCGGGCCGGACCGGGGGCACCGGAGGCTGAGGGAGGGAACATGACGCGACGATCCAAGCCCTACGAGGCTCCGGCCTGGACGAGGCCCGGCGCGCAATGGGGCTTCTGGCTCTGCCTGTCGATGCTGGTCCTCAACTTCGCCGTACTGGTCATACGGGTCCTGACACACGACGAAGGGCGCCTCATCGTCTCCTCCGCCGGCTTCTGCGTCCTGTTCGCCGTGCTCTTCGTCGCGAACCGGGTGGCGCGGCGCAAGCGGTCGACGCTCACGCGCTAGACCAGTGGCTCGCTCAGCTCGATCGCCCGCAGCGCCGCCGCCGAGGCACGCTCGTCACCGACGTCCAGTGCCGTGTCGGTCAGTTTGACGACGTGCTCGTGGCCGTGGGCGGGAGTTCGCTCGGAGAGTTCCTCCGGGGTGAGGATGTCCGGTGGGATGTAGGGCGCGGTCTCGTCGGGCGCGTACATCGCCGTGACCGCGGCCGAGGCTGTCCATGCGGCGCGCATGCTCGGTATCCGGAGGTCATGCGGGAGCGCGGGGAGGGTGCGGAGTACCGCGTTGGGGGCCGTCGCCGCGTGTAGGAGCATCGTCGGGTCGCCGTGGGCGCGGGTAGGCGTACCGCGTCCAGCGCGGCCGAGGCGCTGTCGGCACCGGGCAGCGGGGGGAGTCCGGCGACGGGCCGGTGCCGGGCGGCCCAGTAACCCAGCCCGTGCGCAGGCTCGTTCACCCGCGGCCCGGTCTCGTCCGTGAGCAGTGTCCGTACGGCGTGCCCGACCCGGATCACCGGATGTGTGGAGCCCCCGTACATGCCGGGCAGCAGCCGGGGCCACCACTGGGCAGCCGCTCCAACGCCTCGTCCAGAATCCCGGTCTGATCCATGCCGAGGACGGTGGAGCGGGACGCGGTGGACGCGTGACGGCCGGAAGACCTGGGCCCGGCCCCGTCGTTCGGATGGTCCGGCAGAGGACTCGGGCGACGGCTCACCGGATCAGCCGGATGTGCGACAGGGTGCCGTCGCGCGGGCCGTCGTGGCGCGGTCTACGTCTCCGTCGGCCGGATGCCGGCCGTGTCAGGGGCCGGGACCCGCACGGCGAGCAGGGCGACATCGTCACCGGGGGCCAGCCCGGCCACCCGGTCCGCGATCTGGGTCAGGAGCGGGGGCAGGGCGCTGTCACGGTGTGCGCCCAGGAGGGATGCCGTGTGGTCGGTGAAAGCGTCCAGGTCCGCGCCGCGGTGTTCGACCAGGCCGTCCGTGTAGAGGAGCAGCAGGGTGCCCGGCTCCAGGATGCGGCGGTGCGTGGGACGGGAGACGGTGCCGAGGGCGGGATGCATCATGGGGCCGTGTTCGACCAGCCGTTGGACCGGGCCGTCGGGCGGGACGAGCAGCGGCGGCGGGTGGCCCGCGTTGGTCCAGGTCAGCTCCCAGCTGCCGTCTCCGGAGCCGGTGGGACGCAGATGCGCGTGGACAAGGGTGCCGCTGGACTCGATTCCGAGGGCTCTGCCGGCGTGTTCGAGAGCGGAGACGATGTGCGCGGGGCTGGTGCCGGGGTGGTCGAGGTCCGCCTGACGGAGCATGCTGCGGGTCTGGCCCATGAGGGTCGCGGCGCGCAGGTTGTGCCCGGTGATGTCGCCGATGGTCAGGGCGACGGTGGCCGCGCCCTGATCGCCGTCCGGGACGCCGGGCAGCTGGTAGAGGTCGTACCAGTCGCCGCCGACCAGCTCCGCCGCGGCTGCCGGCCGGTACAGGGCGGCGGTCTCCAGGCCGGTCACGGGCGGCAGTTCGGTGAGCATGGCCTGCTGCAGCTGATGGGCCACGTCGATACGGTGTTCGACGAAGAGGGCGCGTTCGACCGCGCGGGCCGTGTAGCCGGCGATGGCCGAGAGGACCGCCAGTTCGAGTAGGCCGATCTCGTAGGGCCGGTCCCAGCCCAGGACGAGTGCGCCGAGGGGGACGACGGTGCCGGGCAGCGGGAGGCTGACGGCCGTGTGCAGGCCCAGCTCATGAAAGGCGGCCACCGCGTCGTCGCCGTATCCGGCGGCCACTTCACCGGGGTCGCTGATGACGATCGTGCGGTTCTCACGCGCGGAGCGAGCCGTGGGCCAGGCCGCACCGAGGGGGTAGGTCTCGTAGGCGTGCTCCACGGGCGCGCTGCTCGTTCGGTCCACCAGGCGCCGCATCCGGCGCTTCTCGACCAGGACCAGGCCGACATAAACCGGCTTGAGGTCGCTGGTGACGAGGTCGCGTACCTGCTGGCTCACGTCGGCCAGGCTGCTGGTGTCGGCCAGCGCGTCCGCAGCGCGCAGCATGAGCTGCGAGCGTTCCAGCGCGGTACGGGACCGCTCGTGCGCCTCGTCGGCGGCTCGGCGGGCCTCGGCCTCTCCCCGGCGTGCCGTCTCGCGCTGGCGGGAGACGATACGGAGCTGGAGTTCCGCGCTGCACGCGGCCGCCAGATCCTCCAGGATCTCCAGCTCGCCCGCGGTCCAGACGCGGGGCCGCGTGTCGATGGCGCACAGTGAGCCCAGCACATGCCCGTCGCCGTCCGTGAGCGGCATCCCGGCGTATCCGATCACCCCGAGATCCTCGATCGCCGGGCTCTCCGCCGTGCGGGCGTGGGCACGGATGTCGGGCATGATGAGGGGCTCGCGGTCCGTGACGACGTGCCGGCACACCGAGTGCGACAGCGGGGTCTGCCGCGCTCCGGCCCACGGCTCGTTCAGACCGACCATCCCCGGGAAGACCTGCCGGGCCTCCTCCACCAGCGACACCAGCGCCACAGGCACGCCCAGGAGGTTCGACACCAGGCGGGCGAAGCGGTCCATCCCCGCGTCCGCTACCGAGGACAGTCCGGTGTCCCGCAGGGCTTCCAGCCGCTCCGGGTCGCCCAGCGCCGCCGCCTCTCCAAGCTCCGCCACCCGTGCGCTCCCATTGGTGCCCGGTCCCCGTACCGGGATCGTCCAAGTAGTGGACGGGCTGCAACAGTAATCCACCCGTCGGCACGCAACAAGCGACCCCGGACGCTCACGGGGGCTCCCGGTACCCGCGCGCGCGGCGCGCCCACGGCAGCCGGCCCCGGTCGGTCAGGACGGCATCCGCGCCGCCGTCAGCACCCGTTCCACCACTTCGGCGGGCAGCAGCAGCGCCTCGCCGGCCGTCGTGAGGGCGGCGTGTTCGGCGGGGGTGTAGGGGCCGTCCGCGAGGGCGATGAGGGCCGCGTCCAGGAGGAGGGACTCGCGGCCCGGCGCGGCCAGGTGGGGGGCCAGGGCGGTCAGGGGGGTGCGGGGGTCGCCGCCGTCCGTCGCCATGGCGAGACGTTCCGCCGCCTCCTCCTCGCAGCCCGCCGCGCGCAGCGTCGCCGCCGCGGTGTCCAGCGCCGCCCGCGACCCCGTACCGTCGGCCGCCAGCACGCAGACCGCCACGGCGTGCACCGCGTCGCGGAGCAGGACCGAGAGGCGGCGGGTGGTGGGGGGGTCGAGGGTGTCGGTACCGAAGCGGTGGCGGCAGGAGGCGCACTCCACGACCGGTTCGGCCGTCCCGCGCGCGAGGACGGGCACCCCTAGCACGGTGAGGCGCCTGCGGCCGGCCAGGCGCTGGTAGTTACGGTCTCCGCCGCAGCCGGGGCAGAAGAACTCGCCGTCGCCCTGGGGTGTCCAGGCGGTGCGGCAGCCCAGGATGCGCCGGACGAACCCGGTGGCTCGGCCGTCTCGTCCCCGTACTGGCAGCACGTCGCACCTCCGCACGTGACCACGCGGCAGCATCGCCGCGCTGGCGTGATGTTAGCCACATCACGGAGCCCGAGTCAGCCCTCTGGACGAGACCCGTCCGTGACCTGCGGTGTTGTGCGGCCGGAAAACGACGGTGCCCCGGCCGCCGTATCCAGCGGCCGGGGCACCGAAGCGCCGGGTCAGGGCGGGTCAGCGGGTCGCGCGGTTGACCGCCGACACCACCGCCTTCAGCGACGCACGTGTCGTGTTCGCGTCGATGCCGATACCCCACAGGACCTTGTCGCCGATCGCGCACTCGATGTAGGAGGCGGCCTGCGAGGACGCGCCCTCGCTCATCGTGTGCTCCTGGTAGTCCAGCAGGCGTACGTCCACGCCGACCGACTGGAGCGCGTCGAAGAAGGCCGAGATCGGGCCGTTGCCCGAACCGGTCAGGACCGTGTCCGTGCCGTCCACCGTCGCCTCGACCGTCAGCGTGTCGACGCCGTCGGTGTCGGTGGTCGACTGGCCGGTACGGACCTGGACGCGGCCCCAGGGGTTCTCCGGGTTCGGCAGGTACTCGTCCCGGAAGGCGGCCCAGATGTCGCGCGGAGTGATCTCGCCGCCCTCGGCGTCCGTCCTGGCCTGGATGATCTTCGAGAACTCGATCTGCATCCGGCGCGGCAGTTCCAGCTTGTGGTCGTTCTTCAGGACGTACGCCACACCGCCCTTGCCGGACTGCGAGTTGACGCGGATCACCGCCTCGTAGGAGCGGCCGACGTCCTTGGGGTCGATGGGCAGGTACGGCACCGCCCACTCCAGCTCGCCCACGGCGACACCCCGGGCGGCCGCGTCGGCCTCCATCGCGTCGAAGCCCTTCTTGATGGCGTCCTGGTGGGAGCCGGAGAAGGACGTGTAGACCAAGTCGCCCACGTAGGGGTGGCGCGGGTGGACCTCCATCTGGTTGCAGTACTCCCACACCCGGCGGATCTCGTCGATGTCGGAGAAGTCGATCTGGGGGTCGACCCCCTGCGAGAACAGGTTCATGCCCAGGGTGACCAGGTCGACGTTGCCGGTGCGCTCGCCCTGCCCGAACAGGCAGCCCTCGACGCGGTCGGCGCCGGCCATCAGCGCCAGCTCGGCGGCGGCCACGGCGGTGCCCCGGTCGTTGTGCGGGTGCACGGACAGCACGACGTGCTCGCGGCGGGACAGGTTGCGGTGCATCCACTCGAACCGGTCGGCGTGCGTGGACGGGGTCGAACGCTCCACCGTGGCAGGCAGGTTGAGGATGATCTCGCGGCCCGGACCCGGCTGGTAGACGTCCATCACCGCCTCACAGACCTCCAGCGCGAAGTCCAGCTCGGTGTCGGTGAAGATCTCCGGGCTGTACTGGTACCCGAACTCGGTCTCCGGGCCCAGCAGCTTCCGCGCGTACTCCACGACCAGGCGGGTGCCGTCCACGGCGATCTGCTTGATGTCCTCCCTGGAACCCCGGAAGACCACCCGGCGGAACACGGGCGCGGTCGCGTTGTACAGGTGGACGGTGGCGCGGCGGGCGCCCTTCAGGGACTCCACGGTCCGCTCGATCAGGTCCTCGCGGGCCTGGGTGAGGACGGAGATCGTCACGTCCTCGGGGATCGCGCCCTCCTCCTCGATGATGGAGCGCACGAAGTCGAAGTCGGTCTGGCCGGAGGCGGGGAAGCCGACCTCGATCTCCTTGTAGCCCATCTTGACCAGCTGGTCGAACATCCGGCGCTTGCGCTCGGGCGACATCGGGTCGATCAGGGACTGGTTGCCGTCGCGCAGGTCGGTGGAGAGCCAGCGGGGAGCGTGGGTGACGCGCTTGCCGGGCCAGGTGCGGTCGGGGATGTCGACCTGCTCGTACTGGCCGTAGCGCCGGAAGGGCATGGTGCTGGGCTGCTGGCGGTTCGCCATGATCGCGTGGGCTCCTCGGAAAGTCCGGTGGACGGCCGACGACACAACGCCAGAAGCACCGCGGGGAGGGAGTCGGCCTTGCTTACAGGCCCTCGCCGCGGCGGCTAAGGAGAAGCAGCCCGAAACGCATGATGCTCCGCAGCCTAACCGAGCCTCCGCGAGCCCGGCGGGGCGTATCAGCATGCGGAACCGGAGCGGACGAGAACGGGTGATCAGCGCCCGGTCAGGGGCTGGTCGAGGGCCGATCAGGGGCTGATGAAGGGCCGGTGGGGAGCTGATGGGCAGCTGACGTGGATCTATACCACTCGGTGACGTGGAGTGACGACAGATATCACCGTATTTCATCAATCTCGGTTACCGCTAGTGACTTTGACATCGCACAGTGCGAACATTTATCGGTATGACGACCAACGGGGGCCATGAGCCCGTCTTCTGCACGATCGTGCCGCCGCACCTCCTCGACAAGCTCGCGCGCGACTCCGACCCGGCGCTGTCCGGTCCGGCCCGCCGCTCCCTGGAGCGGGACGCGCTCGAGCGCACCCGCCGCCGCCTGACCACCGTGATCGGCGCGCAGGCCGCCGCCGACTCCGCCGCCGCGCCCGCCGAAGGGGAGGGCGACGGCGACCAGCCGGACCGCACCGTCTACGACGCCCGGCACACCCAGAACCTCCCCGGCGGGAAGGTCCGCGACGAGGGCTCCGAACCGGGCTCCGACGCCACGGTCAACCGGGCCTACGCGGGCCTGGGCGCCACCTTCGAGCTGTATCTGAAGGTGTACGGCCGCCGTTCCATCGACGGCGAGGGCCTCCCGCTCCAGGCCACGGTCCACTTCGACCGGGACTACGACAACGCCTTCTGGAACGGCGAGCAGATGGTGTTCGGCGACGGGGACGGCGAGATCTTCCTCGACTTCACCATCCCGGTCGACGTCATCGGCCACGAACTCACCCACGGCGTCACGCAGTACACCGCCAACCTGGCCTACTTCGGCCAGTCCGGGGCGCTCAACGAATCGCTGTCCGATGTCTTCGGCTCGCTGATCAAGCAGTACACGCTGGGCCAGACCGCCGCCGACGCGGACTGGCTGATCGGCGCGGGCCTGCTCGCCCCCCGCGTCCAGGGCCGGGCCCTGCGCTCGATGAAGGCACCGGGCACCGCGTACGACGACGATGTGCTCGGCAAGGACCCCCAGCCCGCCGACCTGGCGCACTACGTCCACACCGGCCGGGACAACGGCGGCGTCCACATCAACTCCGGCATCCCGAACCACGCCTTCTACCTCGCGGCCAGCGCGATCGGCGGCTACGCCTGGGAGAAGACCGGCCAGCTCTGGTTCGACGTGCTGACCGGCGGCGACCTGAAGGAGGACGCCCAGTTCGCCGACTTCGCCACCCTGACCGTGAAGGCCGCCCGCGAGCGGTTCGGCGCGGGCGTGGAACTCCAGGCCGTGGAGAAGGCGTGGGAGGAAGTGGGGGTGCGGACGCTGTAGCCGCCGGTACCGGACACTGGGGCCATGCGTATCCAAGTACGGCGCACGGGCGGCTTCGCGGGCATCGAGCGGCAGGCCGAGGTGGACACCTCCGGCCGCGCCGACGCGGCGGAGTGGCACACCCTGGCCGACCACGTCCTCACCACCGCACCGGACACCCCGCCGACGGGCGTCCCGGACGGCTTCCACTACGAGATCACGGTCGACGGCCGCACCGTCCACGCGGCCGACCCCCGGCTGACCGATTCACAGCGGGAGTTGGTGTCCCGGGTGCTGAAGGAGGGAGCCTAGGGAGTACCTCGTCGGCCGGGGCTGACGCGGGCGTTGACGGGGTGGGGCCAGGTGCGGATGATCCCGCCCATGGTGACGGACGCGTACGGCCCTCTCCCGCGCTTCCCCGACGGCTTCCTGTGGGGGGTGTCGACCTCCGCGCACCAGATCGAGGGCGCCGCCGACCTGCGCGGACCGTCCGTGTGGGACGTGTTCACCGCCGAGCCCGGCCGGGTGAAGGACGGCTCGACGGCGGCCGTGGCATGCGACCACTACCACCGCTACCCGGAGGACGTGGCCCTGCTGGCCGGCCTCGGCGTGGACGCGTACCGCTTCTCCATTTCCTGGCCGCGCGTGAACTCCCCCGGCGGCCTGGACTTCTACGACCGGCTGGTGGACGCGCTGTGCGAGGCGGATGTCCAGCCGGTGCCGACGCTGTTCCACTGGGAGCTGCCGGCCGCGCTCGACTGGCTGGACCGGGACACCGCGTACCGGTTCGCGGACCACGTCTCCCGGGTCGCGGACCGGCTCGGGGACCGGGTACACCGCTGGATCACCCTCAACGAGCCCGCCGAACACACCCTGCTGGGCCACGCCCTCGGCACCCACGCCCCCGGCAAGGCCCTGCTCTTCGACGCCCTCCCGGCCGCCCACCACCAGCTCCTCGCCCACGGCCTGGCGGTACGGGCGCTGCGCGCGGCCGGGGTGGCGGACATCGGCATCGCCAACTCCCACTCCCCCGTGGAGCCCGCCTCCGCCGACCCGGCCGATGTGGAGGCGGCCGTCCTCTACGACCTGCTTCTCAACCGCCTCTTCGCCGAACCCGTCCTGCTGGGCGAGTATCCGGACGGTACGGCCGCGTTGATGCCCGAGGACGCGGCGGACGACCTGCGGATCATCGCGGAGCCGCTGGACTGGTACGGGATCAACTACTACGCCCCGGCGCGGGTGGGCGCCCCACAGGAGACACAGACCGAATTCGGGGGTGTATCCCTTCCTGCCGAACTTCCCTTCTCAATACGGGAGTTCGAGGGTGTGCCGGTGACCGACTTCGGCTGGCCGGTCGTCCCCGGGGCGCTGACCGGCCTGCTCACCGGCCTTCGGGACCGGTACGGCGACCGGCTCCCGCCCCTCGTCATCACCGAGAACGGCTGCTCGTACGAGGGGCTGGACGACCAGGAACGCATCGCCTACCTGGACGGCCATGTCCGCGCCCTGCATGCCGCGCTCGCCGAAGGGGTCGACGTGCGCGGCTACTTCGTGTGGTCGCTGCTGGACAACTTCGAGTGGGCCGAGGGCTACACCCGCCGCTTCGGCCTGGTCGACGTGGACTTCGCCACGCTGCGGCGCACCCCGAAGGCGTCGTACCGCTGGTACCGGGACCTGCTGCGGGCGCAGCGGGGCTGAACGGTCAGAAGGTGACGGCTCAGAAGCCCCGGCAGCCCCGGCAGCCTCGGCAGCCCTGGCAGCCCAGGTGGCCTCAGAAGCCGAGCTTGCGGAGCTGCTTGGGGTCGCGCTGCCAGTCCTTGGCGACCTTCACATGCAGGTCGAGGAAGACGGGTGTGCCGAGCAGGGCCTCGATCTGCTTGCGGGACTTGATGCCCACATCCTTCAGCCGCTTGCCCTTGGGGCCGATGATGATGCCCTTCTGGCTGGGCCGCTCGATGTAGACGTTGGCGTGGATGTCGAGCAGGGGCCGGTCGGCCGGGCGGTCCTCGCGCGGGAGCATCTCCTCGACGACCACGGCGATGGAGTGCGGCAGTTCGTCGCGCACGCCCTCCAGGGCGGCCTCGCGGATCAGCTCCGCGATCATCACCTGCTCGGGCTCGTCGGTCAGGTCGCCCTCGGGGTAGAGGGCAGGACCCTCGGGGAGCAGCGGCACGATCAGGTCGGCCAGCAGGCCCACCTGCTGGCCGCCGGTCGCCGACACCGGCACGATCTCGGCCCACTCGAAGCCCAGCTCCTTGCCGAGCTGGTCGATGGCGATGAGCTGCTCGGCGAGGGTCTTGGAGTCGACCAGGTCCGTCTTGGTGACGATGGCGACCTTGGGGGTCTTCCTGATCCCGGCGAGTTCCTTGGCGATGAAGCGGTCGCCGGGGCCGAGCTTCTCGTTCGCCGGGAGGCAGAAGCCGATCACATCGACCTCGGCCCAGGTGGTGCGCACCACGTCGTTCAGCCGCTCACCCAGCAGGGTGCGCGGCTTGTGCAGGCCGGGGGTGTCGACCAGGATCAGCTGGGCGTCCTCCCGGTGCACGATGCCGCGCACGGTGTGCCGGGTGGTCTGCGGCTGGTCGGCGGTGATGGCCACCTTCTGCCCGACCAGAGCGTTCGTGAGGGTGGACTTGCCCGCGTTGGGACGGCCCACGAAGCACGCGAAGCCTGCGCGGTGGGCGTTCTCGCCCGACCGCTCGGATGACTGGGTACGAACGCTCATGCCGACCATTCTCCCTGATCCGCGAGCCCGTGCCGCACCGGCGTCCGCCACACCCCCGCGACCAGCCTCTCAGACCTGTAGGCAGCCGGAGACGCGCACCCGTGACCCTCTGACGACCCGCTCCACCGGACCGCCGGAGACGCCCGTGACCCTCGCCGGCGCGCACACCGACTCCGGTGACACCGTCCGGCTGCTCGCCGCCACCGCGGTACCCCGCTGATCGGCCTGTTCGCGGACAAGGTCATGACGGGGCGGCCCGGAGGGGCTGCCGTACGGCGGCGGGCTCTCCGCTCCGCAGGCAGTTCGTCGCGGTCCTCGCGGTCGCCGGGTACGCCTTCGCGGTGACGTACGGGCTGGGCAAGCGGCTGGACCGCACGATGGACCCGCGTGCGAGCGAGGATGAGGAGCGCACCGGTCTGGACCTTACGGTGCACGCCGAGACGGCCTACGATCACGGGATCACGGGCCATGGCGCCCCCGTCGCCCCCGTCCGGAAGGCCGAGAGCCCCGCATGAAGCTCATCACCGCCGTCGTGAAGCCGTACCGCCTGGACGAGGTGAAGTCCGCCCTCCGTGACCTCGGCATCGACGGCCTCACCGTCACCGAGGCCAGCGGTCACGGCCGCCAGCGCGGCCACACCGAGGTGTACCGGGGTGCGGAGTACCAGGTCGACCTGGTCCCGAAGGTCCGGCTGGAGCTGGTGGTGGAGGACGCGGTGGCCGAGGAGGCGATCGACGCCATCGTCCAGGCCGCCCACACGGGCAAGATCGGCGACGGCAAGGTGTGGTCGGTGCCGGTGGAGACGGTGGTGCGGGTGAGGACGGGCGAGCGGGGACCGGACGCCCTCTGAGGAGACAGGGGTCCAGGGGGCGGAGCCCCCTGGTGTCTCAGCCCGCGGGGACGGAGAGCCGCACCACCCCGTCGGCCCCGGCGAGCAGCACAGGTGTCCCCGCACCCCCGAGGTCGGCGACGGCAGCCAGGTCCTCGGCCGAAAGACCCTCCGCCTCGCTCACCACGGCCGCCGCCTCCAGGGACTCCGCCCCGGAAGCCACCGCCATGGCGACAGCCGTACGCAGTGCGCTGAGCCGGAGCGAGGGCAGCGACACCGACCCGGCGACATACGTACGCCCCGTGGAGTCCCGTACGGCGGCACCCTCCGGCACCCCGTTCCGCGCCCGCGCCGACCGCGCCAGGGTCACGATCTTCTGGTCCTCAGGATCAAGCTCGTTCTCGCTCATGCCCCGAGCATACGAACCCCGTCGTCCGTCCCCGCCAGCCACTCCAGCTTGGCCGCCGTGTCCGCCTCCGGCAGCGGGGTGTGCAGCACGATCAGCAGGTCGGGCCGGGCGGGCACCTGCATCACGGTGGACTCCACGACCAGCAGCCCGGCGCGCGGATGCGTCAGCTCCTTGCGGATCTGCCCCTGGTACTCGATGTCCCGCTCCGCCCACAGCGCGTTGAACTCCGGGCTGACGGCGCTGACTTCGGCCAGCACCGCCTGGAACCCCTCGTCCTCGGGGTCGGCCGCGCAGGCGGCCCGGAACTGGGCGACGACCGTGCGGGCGTTGGTCTCCCAGCTCAGGGAGCGGCCGCGGAACAGCGGGGCGGCGAAGAAGTCGACCAGGCAGTTCCGGGTGGTGGGCCCCTGTCCCATGCCGAACACCGCGGACGCCGCGTCGTTGTACATCACGCAGTTGTAGTAGCGGTCCATGATGTGCGCCGGGTAGGGCATCCAGGTGTCGATGAGCCGGCGCAGCCCGTCGCACATGTCCCGCCGTTCCGGGGCGACTTCGGGCGCGGGCGGGTTGAGTCCCGCCAGCAGGTACAGGTGCCGCCGCTCGGCGCCGCCGAGCCGCAGCACCCGCGAGACCGCGTCGAGCACCTGCGGGGAGACGGAGATGTCCCGCCCCTGCTCCAGCCACTGGTACCAGGAGGCGCCCACCCCGGCCAGCACCGCGACCTCCTCCCGGCGCAGGCCGGCCGTGCGGCGCCGGGGTCCGCCGAACGGCAGTCCGGCCTCCTGCGGAGTGATCCGGGCGCGCCGTGTCATCAGGAACTCCCGTAGCTCACTGCGCCGTTCACTTCGCCGTGTACTCGGCGTACCCGCCGTACCCGCCGTCGCAGTCACGTGCCGCTCCCCCTCGTCGCCGTGTCCGGTGGTGCCACCACCACCATAAGTTCCGACTCCCCACGTTTCTTCCGGCCGTCGCAAGCTCTTCGCCATGGCGATCGACACCCCAGCCCCCGCGACTCCCCCCGCTGCCCAGCCCGTCCCCACCGCCCGGCTCTCGGCGCGTGACCGGCTCGTCCTGTTCGTGCTGTGCGCGGCCCAGTTCATGGTCGCGCTCGACTTCTCGGTGCTGAACGTGGCACTCCCCGAGCTGGGCACCGGCCTCGGCATGAGCCGCTCGGCGCTCCAGTGGGCGGTCACCGCGTTCGCACTGCCGTCCGGCGGTTTCCTGCTGCTCTTCGGTCGCGTCGGCGACCTCTACGGCCGCCGCAAGCTGTTCCTCACCGGTCTCGCCCTGTTCGGCGCGGCCTCGCTGCTGGCGGCCCTGGCCTGGGACCCGGCGTCCTTCCTCACCGGCCGCGCCCTCCAGGGGCTCGGCGCGGCGGCGATCGTGCCGACCGGCATGTCCCTGTTGACGACCACCTTCCCCGAGGGCCCGGCCCGGGACCGCGCACTCGGTATCTCCGGCACACTGCTGTCGCTGGGCTTCACCATCGGCATGGTCGCCGGCGGTGTCCTGACCGACACCTTCGGCTGGCGCTCCACGATGGCGCTGCTGGCCGTGTTCGCGCTGATCGTGCTGCCACTGGCGCCGGGCCTGCTGCCCGAGTCCCGTACCCCGGAGCGCCCCCGGCTGGACGTGCCCGGCGCCGTCACCGTCACCGCCGGCCTGCTGTCCCTGATCTACGCCCTGTCCGGCGCGGCGGACCGCGGCTTCGGCGAAGTCGACGTGGTGGCCGCCCTGCTGGCCGGGCTCGCGCTGCTGACCGGGTTCGCCGTGATCGAGTCCCGGGCCGCCGGGCCGCTGGTGTCGCTGCCGATGCTGCGCCGCCGGACGGTGGCGTGGGGCAACCTGGGCGGGCTGGTCACGTTCTCGATGATGTCGACCGTGGTGTTCGTGCTGACCCTGTACCTCCAGGAGGTACTGCGGCTCTCCGCGTTCCGGACCGGGCTGGTCTTCGGGGTGCAGGGCGCGCTGTCGGCGGTGGCGGGCGTGCTGGCGCCGAGGGTGATCGGCAGGGTCGGCGCCCGCCGCACGCTGGTCGGCTCGCTGGCCGGACAGGGCCTCTTCGTGGCCGCCCTGCTGCCGCTGGACACCCAGGGCCGGTCGGTGTGGCTCGCCACGGCGGCGGTGTCCCTGGCCAGCCTGTGCCACCTCGGCGCGATCGTCTCGTACGGTCTCATCGTCACCTCGGGTGTGCCGGACGGCGAACAGGGCCTGGCCACCGGGCTGGTGACCTCCACCCAGCAGGTCGGCCTCACGGTCGGGGTACCCCTGCTGGGCGTGCTGGCCACCACGAGCGGCGATCTGCAGTCCGGGGTCCACACGGTCATCGCGCTGGACGCGGTGACCGTGCTGGGGGCGGCCGTCCTGATCGCCCTCGGGCTGCGTCCGACGAGGGTCCGGACCTGATCAGTCCAGGGTCTGGGTGATCGCGCCGCGCGCGGCCGGGGGCCACCCCGCCCCCCCCCCCCGTGGCCCCCCCCCCCAACCGGGCGCCCAGCCCCCCCACCCACACCCCCCCCCACCGCCCCCCCCCCCGGCCCCGCCCCGCGCGCACCCC